>JBBSJZ010000044.1:0-18691 GCA_038256795.1 Pirellulales bacterium
ACCGTTCCGCCCTGGACGCCTGGTGCGGCAATGATCAGCGGTGCGCGGCATGATCGTTCAAAAAGAGTATTCTTGTTCCACCACTGACGCTCGCCGGTGTGATAGCCATGGTCGCCTACAAAGATCACAAGGGTCTTGTCCCAAAGTTGATTTTGATCGAGCGTATCCAGGACGCGACCGAGCTGCGCATCCATAAAGCTCGTCGCTGCGCAGTACGCTCGCAACAGTTCGCTCCACTCGCGATCGGTAAGTTTTGCAAACGCTTCACCGTATCCGCCAAAGCCAACCGCCTGGGCAGGTGCCAGGGTCATGTCTCTCGGATCTTGCCACAATGGCAACGAACCGGCTGGGTACAGATCAAAATACTTCTTGGGCGCTATGAACGGATCATGTGGTTTCATGAATCCGCAACCAATGAACCAAGGCTGATCGCCGAGCCTCTCGATCATTGCGGCGGTCGCCGCTGCGATTTGGCCATCGGGCTGGTCGTTGTCAGTGCCATTGGCTGCACCCCAGTGACACCATTTCAATTGACCGTCGGTGACATTGCGACCTTCGATCATCGTTTGTCCGAGCGGTGTGGCCGCAAACGCGGTTGCCTCATGCCAAGAACGATCGACGTCCATCCACTGTCGCTTTAGCTCCACATTCTTTCCACCGCCGAGATGAAAGATTTTACCGAACGCTGCCGTCTTCCAGCCCTGTTCCTTGAACACTTGCGGCAACGTCACGATATCCGGCATCCGTTGCCGTAACCGTTCGTCATTGCTGACGATACCGGTTTGTTCGGCTCGCAGTCCGGTGAGCATGGAACTGCGACTGGCGTTGCAAACTGGATATTGCACATAGGCCCGTTCGAACGTCATTCCCCGGGCACGCAGCCGATCCAAATGGGGTGTCTTCACGACATCACGAGTGAAAACGCCTCCCTCGTCGCGAAAATCATCCGCCATGATTAGCAGAATATTGGGCTTTACCGTAGGAGCCTCGGCGAAAACCTGTCCCTGCAGGAATGACATTAGCAGGGTGGTCAGAAGCACGATGGTTTTCATGTTCATATTCATCGTCGATGCCTGAGTGGGTTTCGGGATTGATTTGCCATCCAGATAGCCACCCGTATCGGACGATGCATCGTTGTGCAGCCAAGCAGCGAAAGTTTTAACGAATGGTCGATGGTGTGCATTTTGATGCCGCCCGTGTTTGAGACTGGTGCGGTCGATGAAGGCTTACCCAAATTTCCGCTGGCATCTTTTTTCGGCAACTTAGCCGACAACTTTGGAAAAAGCGAACTCTTTGAAGCATCTTGGATGTCTATCAACCGACGATCGCTGCCATGGCGTTTTTTGCCATACCCCATCATTGCAGCGATTGCCGGCGACGAATCCTCTATTCTGGCAAACCCGCGGCGATCACTCTCGCTATCGATCCGCCCCCGCCAGCGACCGCAAAGCTGCCGTCGGCTGCTGCAGTGACTTCGAAAATCCAGTCCTCGATTCCGTCGAGTGTCTGCTCGATTTCTGCGTTGTTGGGGTTAAGAATTCTCAGTTTTCCGTCCGAACATCCAACGGCGAGCCGCTCACCATCGAGGCTCCAAGTGATCGAACTTGGCTCGACGGGAATACGTGCGAATCGCACGAGTCGACCGATCGTTGGCTGCCAAAACCGGACCGTCTGGTCGAGGCTAGCTGTGGCAATGTAGGGCACTGCGTGACCACCCGGTCTAACAGCAAGATCGCAGACAGCCCCGGAGTGGTTATCGAGATTTCTGAGGGGCCGCTCCGCGATGATACCCTCGTTGATATTCCACACTCTCAAGACTTGATCGAAGCCAGCCGACAAGACGAGATTATGCTCATTCATCGACTCGACACACAACACACGACGAGAGTGTCCATGGACAATCCGCAATTCATTGACCTCGTCACTGGACAGACGCCACTGAATCAAGTCTTTGTCGGCTGCGCCGGTCACGAACAGGTTGTCGGATAACCAAGCTGCAGAATGAATCACATCGTCGTGCGAGATTCGAGTTGCGATCACCTCAAACGTAGGCCATGAAAAAAGTTTCCACTCTCCGTATTCACTCGCAGCTCCTCCAACGACTAAAAGTTGCTGCCCGTTAGGAGAGAATTTTAAATCGTGAATCTGCACGAAGCCTAGGTCTCGCACGCGGGTAACTTCGAGCGAGGGCCACGAGGCGACCTGAACGCCTAATTGCGAGCCAGCCACCAGGTAAAGATCGTCGGGAGAAATCACCAACGCCGTGATGGGTGGCTGGGCGACACCACTGCGTGAAAAGCAGATGACGCCAAGCATCAATAACGCAGTCGTTAGAGTGCTTCGACGCAACCGGAAAAGGGTGCGCCGGCGTGCAAAGAAAAGCGTCAACCACACTGTGCTCGAGAATGGGTTCATCCAACGATCTCGGTCAACGGGATGCCGTCGGCGCTCACCAGCACCGGACGACCGTCACTGGTGTGAAGAGTCGTTTAAATTTCGAAAACCATCAATAGAAATATAGTTGCTTCCAAATAATCCGGTGTAAAACGCCGAAAATAAAGACTTTCGCCGACGTCGTCGCTGGAGCCGATGATCTGACCTCCCGACACGCCACCGCCGGCGAGCATCACGCTGAACACGCGAGGCCAGTGGTCGCGTCCGCCCTGTGTGTTGAGTTTCGGGGTGCGGCCAAACTCACCCATCACGACTACCAGCGTATCGTCGAGTAAACGGCGCTCGAATAAATCGGTAATGAGCGCGGCGTACGCCATGTCGAGCGATGGCACGAGCCCCACCGATACCTTCGCACCGGTGTAGCCTTCCTTCAGTCGAGTTATCAAGTCGCTGTGAGTATCCCAGCCGCGATTATTCACGGTCACAAACGGAACTCCGGCCTGAACCAGCCTGCGCGCTAGCAGACAGCATTGACCGATCGATTTGCTGCCATAGCGGCGATGCATGTCGTCACTTTCCGCTGACAGATCAAAAGCTCGCTTGGCCGCCGGCGACGTCATCAATCGATAAGCTTGCTCGAAGGCGGCATCGATAGGCGGATTGTTTTGGACAGCTTCCTCCACGCCGTTCAACATTTGCAGGTAGCTCCGGCGGCGCTCCAGCCGCTCGTCGACCATGCCGGGGAACGGATCGAGATCGCGGACGCGAAAATCGGGTCGGGCAGGGTCGCCGCCAACTTCAAACGGGGCGACATTTGAAGGTAGGTAGCCAGGGGCAACGAACTTCCCACCGCCCACACGCAAATCGGGAAGTGCCACATGCGACGGTATCTCACCACGGCGCCGATTCAAGTGCGACACCACGGAGCCGATGGCGGGATAATTCAGTGCGGGGGTTGGTTTGTAGCCGGTAAGCAAATAATGCGTGCCAAAATTGTGTTCGCCTAGCGGTGAAGTCATGGAGCGAATGATGGCGGTATGCTGCATCGCTGCCGCGGTTCGCGGCAGCAACTCGCTGATCTGAATCCCCGGCACCGAAGTAGAAATGGCCTCGAATGGGCCACGAACTTCCTTTGTGGCATCGGGCTTCGGATCGAGGGTCTCGAGATGACTGGGTCCCCCATCAAGCCAGATGAGTATGCACGATTTGGCTCGCGCCGCCGTTTTAGCCGCATGAACTCGATTGCAGTAATTGCCTAGGCCGAGTCCCAGTGCGGTGAGCGCACCAACCTGAATGAAGTCTCGCCGACCGCCGGTGTTATGATAGGTGGCGGACTGCCACTCAGTTGCTTTTTGAGAATTCATGGCAGTTCAAAAGAGCCCATAGGAAATCTTCAAGTCGAGCGGTTCGCTCTTGCTCGTCAGCGGTCAAACCCATTCGGTCCCGCCAGCCGGCGAGTTCATTGTTGGTGGGCGGCCGACTTAACGCAACCAAGTAAAACGTGGTGACGATCTCGTCCGTCGAAACTCCCTGGTCGACGAGAGAGAATAGGCGGCCATGAGAGTCTCGTATTTTCTCATTAATGAGGTCACCATTCATAAGATGAAGATGCGAAGCGATGCCCCGTTCCCCACCTTCGGCAGCCGAGCACGTCTCACCGGGCAGGCATTGACCCAGGAATTCCAATTTGTTGGCCGAGACCGTTCGATCGACCACATTGATCGCCCTATGAACTCCGTCATAGTCATCCGCCACGCCCGTCACATCGCTGATCGCATCTGCCAAGACTTCCGCCGAGAGCTGTTTCGCGACGGCGTGGACGTAGAAACGATCGTCGAGTCGATCAATGCCCATCGGTCTGGAAGCACGGTGATAGGCGGCCGAGTTAGCGATCAGCCGGATCAAGGGACGAAGCTTGTAGTCGTTCTCAGTAAAAAAGCCAGACAGCCGGTCCAGCAACTGAGGATGCGAAGCTGGATTCGTAGCACGCATGTCATCGACCGGACTCACGAGACCTCGCCCCATGAGAGCCTCCCAAACTCGGCCAACGATTGCCTTGGCAAAGTAGGGATTGTCGGGTGCGGTCAGCCAATCAGCAAATACCTTCCGCCGGTCAACAGCGCCGAGAATGAATTGCTGACCAGGAATCTTCGCAACCGCTGGTTGACCCGTGCGCGGATGCGTGATCTCGCCGCGCCCCGTGAACCGCACCACTTGCCCGCGGTCGACTCCTACAAAAACCGCTGCCAGTCCGTGGTAGTCGTCCTGCGTCCAGCGATCGAGGGGATGATTGTGACAATTTGCACAGCGTAGCCGCACTCCCATCAGCACTTCACTCATGTATTCTGCTTCCTCGCGGGCGGTTGCAAAAAATCGATGCACCGTTGCCGCGGAGGGCTCGTGGGTGTCACCTTGTGAAAGGATGAGCGAGTCGGCAATGGAATCCCACCCGGCATCGGCAGCAACCTGGCTCTTCAACCAGCGATAAAAAGCGTTGGCCGCCAAATGGTCGGTTCCCGGTTTTCGCAAGCGGAGTTGTGTCGCCAGCCGATGCGTCCAGTAGTCCGTGAACTCGTCCGAGCTCAGCAATTCGTCGATATACCCAGCTCGATTGATCGCCGATGAGTCGGACAAATGACGCTCAACCAACGCGGGCGAAGGTAAGCGACCGGTAAGATCGAGTGACACACGCCGCACAAACTCCCGATCGCCGCAGGGTTCGGCGGGTGCGAGACGAAGTGCGATCAGCTTTGCATTGATTTCGTCGTCGATCCAATTCTCTCTAGCCGAGTCCGGTAGCTCTCGGATATCGGACCCGATCGGGGACGTTACCAAAACGGAAGTTACCTGGTCGCCGAAGCGGACCGTGAGTGCATGCTGTCCGGCAAGTTTCACCGTCGCCGTGCCAGCCTCATCGACGGCGAGCGCCGATTCGTCATGGCTCGAGTAGACAGCCGTTTTCGTGACATCACGCTGCAAGCCATCGCTGAAAACAGCCGCAACTTCAATTTGAAACTCAGCCGGAATCGAGACAGCGGCGAATGAAGTAGGCGTGACGATCAACCGCTCCAATTGTCGTAAATTCTTCCTTTTCGCGCCAGCTTCAATCCATTGCACGAACACTCGAACGGCTTCCGCATGTACGTCAAGCACCTCGCCACCGCCGTGATCCAACTGCCCTGTTGGCTTGGTGAGTAAAAGACTTCTTCTTGGTGCCACGTAGTTGACGCGACGCCCTTCGAGTTCATGAACAATCGAATGGTAATCGAAACCGGGATTTCCGCCGAAAAGCGACAAGCGAAAACCTGCTTGGCCTGCCGAGCTGCCATGGCAACTGGCAGCGTTGCAACCCGCCTTCGAAAGCAACGGTACCACGTCGGTATCGAAATCGATCTCTTCGGCCGTGTTACCTAACGCACCGACTAAGCAAACGCAGAGTAAGACGCAAAAACGTCGCACGATCATTCTTCCTCCGCAGTCGACTCATCACTTCGATTCGGATCCTCTGCCACTTCGCTTCCGCCGTTCGCGGTTGGTTCAACTGCGTTGCCTTCGTCGCTGGGATTGTCTTCGTTCGGCGCGAACTCCGTGGCCCACTTCTTAAGATACTCTTGTGCTTCTACTGTACCGTAGTCCTTCAACCGGGGACTCTCGGAGATCCGGCGCGACGCGTCATAGACTCGCTGGCGGAACCATTGATTCTTTGCGGCGAAGTTTTCAACATCCTTTGCCGCCACTGTGACATCTTCTGGAGTGGCGTTCTTTTGGATGACCGGTGCCATCTTTTGGCGATAGATGGCTTCCTGCTCGGGTTGCTGCCCCGTCCGATCCATTGCCGTCCGATCCATTGCCATCCGAGGTTCTCGGTACCCCATGTCCCGCAAACTCGGTGCATCGGTACCGCCCAGCACCTTCATAATTTCGTGACCGATTCTCGATGCGTCGGCTTGAACACTCGGTTGAACGAGAGGAAAGTTGGCCGTCACAACACCCTTCGAGCCAACGAGCACCGTCAAGGTCATCTTTCGATTCAGACCGTACGCACCGGGCCCCTCAATTCCATCGGTCGAGATTAGAGGCGTGGCACCTCCGGGAAGAGCGTGTCGCGCGCGTTTGAGGTAGGCAGTGGTTTCGGTAACGTCGTCCGTTAGAAAAACCAGACGAGACTTCAGACCGTCTCGTTCCTTGGTCGCCGCGAAATCCATCAGCAGCCGAGCCAGACTTATCGAGGGGCGAGTGACCTGATGGACGAAGATGATGATTATCGGCGAATCGTTGGTACTGTCTAAAACGTCGACTACCCCATTGTTGTCAATTGCTCCGATAGCCTCGAAGCGAGGCAGTTCTTCGTCGACCTGTGGACCCGAAAAGAGCGTTTCGTCCGCGACAGCCGCACCGGAAAAGAGAAGTGTGAGTAGAGTCGCTCGTAAGATCGCATGCATCGTGTGGGATCGCCATGACTAGGTGCGTGTATTTTGATCTCGTCATGATATCAACCTTCACGGGCTCTCGGTGTGGCAAATTTTTGCGAAAGCTGGCGCCCCCAAAATCGACGGCCATGCCACAGACCGGCGGTTCTCGCCAAGTCGTTGCGCTGCAAAACTTTGGATCAATATCTCAGAAAACAGTGAACCAGTGGAATAAAAAACCGGTGGTCGAGATGCGGCAAAAAAAACCGCGCGCCGATTGCTGAGACCATTTTACTTGGGCTGCAGCAACCAGTCGCGCGTTTGGAATTTCGCTTCAGCGAATAACGATGGTGCTACGTTGTCGCTTAGCTTCGCGTCTTGCGATCATCTTCGAGCTTCTGAGCAATCGATTTTGCCTTGTCCAGATGCTGCTGCACCTTGCCCGCAGCCCGCGAGGCGATTTGCTTCAGTTCTTGTGGCCCTACGCTCTCGATTGCCTTCAATTCCGCCAACATCATCGTGTGTGCAACGCATTGTTGACCCAGAAACGCCATGTTGAAGTCTTGACCCTCGTAACTGCCGAGCATTTCTTTTGTCATCTTCAGTGCATTGTCGCAAGCTTGTTCACCAAACTTGCACAATTGCTTTGCAAGCCAGAAGACCATGGGTGGCTGCCTTCATCAATCAACCTGGTTATTGGCCACGGCAGCCTGCTGTGTCAGAGTGGTCAAAATTGAAGGCGACCAAGCAGACTCACTTTCATGCCCTTTGCCGCCGCTCGTCCGATTCCGCCCATGGCGGGCAACATGGCTGCAGCGATCGACAGGATTTCTCGAGTGACTTCGGGGAACAATCGCTGGAAAGTGATCGAAACGTTTTCGACCCCATTTCATTGCTGAGTCACGTGAGCGATGAAATCATCCACTTGCTCAGTTTCACGAACGTCACAAGGCACCGCGATGACGTCAACATCCATACCACGCAGCTCAGACGCAGCGGCTTCGAGATCGTCTGACGACCCGTGCACAGATCGCTAAACGGGCACCTTGATCGGCAAGCTGCCTGGCGATGACCAATCCAAGGCCTCGGGAAGCGCCTGTGATCACGACGCGCTTACCTTGCCACGATAATTCCCGCTGTCGCCGAACGACGTGACGGGCCAACTCCAGCGTGGCATAACCGGCGGCCGAGATAACGAACAGTTTTGCAAAAGTGTTCATGTCACCCTGACGCGGCAATCGGCGCGCCGCAATGCTTTAATGAAAGGAACGGGAAATGCTATATCGGCGACCGAGCTGTCCAAGCAACCTGAACTGAGAACTTCATGATCGTACGAACGATTGAAAAGGGTTGGGAAATCATTTTCCATTCCGCCCACGCACTGTTAGCCCAAGAACTGGCGAGCCGTCTGACAAGACCTGAGCTGCCGTTTTGGGCTCAGACCGGTGCAGCGATCACGATGCACGATGATCAGAAATTGCCCTTCGAGGCTGGGGCGACGCACTATTTGACTGCGGCAGGCGCGCCGCGTGATTTTACGCTAACGTCGATGCGAGACGGCACGCGGTTGCTGGAGGCCAAACGTCAAATCAACGAGGCACGGCGCAAGCATCGCTGGATTGGCTTGCTCGTGTCTTTGCATGTTGATTTTCTCTATCGCGATGAGTCGACAGCAACAGGAATGCAGGCATTCTTGGACTGCGAACAGCAACGCCGGAACAGCGTCCTAAGCAGGCTGGAAATCGAAGAACAAGCCTTGCAAGACAGCTACCAGATCATGCGTTGGTGCGACCGCTGCTCCCTCATTCTCTGCGGGAATGACATTCCAGCCATGCAGCGCAAACTCGAGATTACCGAATTTCCTGGGCTGGGACGAACCGAGCTCTGGCAAGACAAAGACAACCTGATCCGCGTCGACCCATGGCCGCTGGCGAACGACTCAGTCAAAGTCTCGGTCGAACATCGCGTTCTAAATACGCTTTCTCACACCGACGATGCCCACTTATGGCAGTCGCTGATGGACTGCACTCCGTCGGATCTCATTTTTGACCTGAGAAAGTGATGAAGCAGTCACGATGGTTCTTAAAGCTCACTTAGCCACTGAATTTATCCTGTAGGCACTTTCGAAGTCAATTGACTGACGAGGCAAACCAACCGTTGAGCATCGATCGGTTTTGATAGGTAATCATTGCAGCCAGCGGCCAGGCATTCATTCATGTCACCCTGCATAGCGTCAGCCGTTAATGCAATGATAGGTCCAGTATAGTTGAGTTCTCGAAGTGCGCGTGCGGTCTGGTAGCCGTCGAGATTGGGCATCTGCATATCGAGCAGAATTAGATCGGGCAGAGGGCCCCGCTTCTCCGTCGCGTGTGGATGGAGAAGCTCGGTCATATAATCCACTGCCAGTTGCCCATCCTCACATTCTTCAACTTTGGCACCGGCTTTGGTCAATAGCGTTTTGCTGAGGAAGCGAATATCTCGCCGGTCATCAACGACCAGCACACTGCAGGTCAAACGCACCGACTCGGCGAGCGTCTCTTCCGCCTTGGACGAGCGTTTCCGGGACCTGAGTTTTGAACTGCCAACATTGATGATGCGAACCCGCACAGTCGCACTAAAAGTGCTTCCTTCACCCAGCCGGGATTGGACGGAAATTTCGCCCCCCAACAGTTCCGCTAGGCGGCGGCTGATGGCCAGGCCCAACCCCGTTCCCCCGAAGTGCCTTGAAACGCTACTATCACCTTGTTGAAACGGCTTAAACAGTTTGGCTTGGTGTTCTTCACTGATCCCAATTCCAGTGTCGATCACATCAATGCATAGTAAGCCGTCGGAGTATCGAACCTGCACAACGACCTTTCCGTGCTTAGTAAACTTAATCGCATTTCCGACCAGGTTAATGAGTATTTGCTTCAAGCGTTTTGGATCACTCTCCACTTGTCGAGGCAACAAACCGACATAATCAATCTCAAGAGTTAGCCCCCCCTCCTGAGCACGTATTTCCATAATGCTACGAACATCCTCGATCAGCCCCGTCGGATCAAAAACGTCACTCAGAAGGTCAAATTTGCCCGCTTCGATTTTTGACAGATCCAAAATGTCGTTAATGATCTCAAGCAGGTAATCACCGTTACGTCGGATCGTCCGCAGGTAGCCAAGCACTTCCCCATCATCGAGACGGTCTCGCATTAAATCAGCATATCCTAGTATCGCTGTCATCGGTGTTCGAATTTCGTGGCTCATATTCGCCAAGAATTCGCTCTTCGACGCATTGGCGGTTTGAGCCTGCTGTCTCGCTACTTCAAGCTCAATGAGAGCCTGCTCGAGCCGTTCTTCGTCTTCCTTTCGATCGGTGACATCGACGCTGTTGCCCACGTAACCCAAAAATTCACCGCTATCATCGAAACGCGGTTGTCCCCACGATTCCAGCCATCGCCAATCGCCTTCGACATTGCGAACTCTCGCCTCAGCATGGAAATTGGCGTGCTGTTGAGTTGCCCGCACAAACTCAGCCGTATATCGTTCCTGGTCTTCCGGGTGAACCAAGTCTTGCCAACGTTCACCGAGTATCTCGTCGTCTGACAATTGGTAATAATCACGATAGGCTTGATTAAAGTGCTCGTTTTGTAATGTTGGAAGTTGTTACCGGTTGACGCGGCGAGGATTGTGGCGATTGCCGGGATCGCCTCCTCGAGTTGGCCTAGTCGCTGGCCTGACGATCGGCTGTCAGCGTGTTCGGTCATGTGCCTGACGTACTTCGATATCTCCAAAGCAATCGCGTCGGGCGAAAGAACATGGTCGGCGACGCCGGTTGTCGCGGCGCTACGCGGCATCGAGTCAAACTTTGCTGATTCGGCGTCCTGGGCAAACGTCAGCCCGCCAGCATCGCTGATCGCCTTAAGCCCCAGTGTTCCGTCGGTTCCAGAACCTGAAAGGATAACGCCAACACTCTGCTCACCTTGGTCATCCGCTAGCGAGAAGAGGAAATCGTCAATCGGATTGGCATGGGCCTCTGCTTCGTCGGGAGTCATCGGCAGGAGCCGGCCGGCTGTCATCTCTAAACGCTTGTTTGGTGGGCAAACGTAAACTGTTCCAGCAGCTGGCTCAATCGAAGATTCGATCGCGACGACGTCCCACTTCGTCGCTTTGCGAAGCAACTCGACCAACGAAGTCTGGTCGATCGGCTCCAAGTGCTGCACAAAGATCAGTGCCGTGCGGTTGGTGATACCTGCCGAATTGCCAAGACCCTTCAAAAGTTGCGTGAAGGCATCCAACCCGCCCGCCGACGCTCCCACTCCGACAAATATTGGCTTCAGTCCGGATTCTTCGCGGTTCAACTTTGCCATCCCTTGTGCATTCACCGATGTCTTTTCGTTGCGGCGAGTCCTGCGACGAGAATACAGTCGTACTTGCCGGCGATTGTAGTCTTGCATACGCGAGTTTTGAAGCGACCCGAGGCAGGCTTTGATCGGCGTGAGGGCCAGGAAAAGGAATTGAGTGACGATCAGTCGCTGTGATCGCTAGGCGAACACGGTGACGGCTGGATCAGGATTGGTGTTGACGATGCGGTTTGCGCAGCTACCAGCGCAATCTTCAATGCCACAGTACGACCGGTTCTGATGGCTGCATTGTCACAGACCCTAACTCACTCGTTGACCGAGCAACGCAGTGTCCTGGATCACACTCTCGTCGATTGGTGCACCAAGTTCGGTCGCATGCAGATTCCCTACACTCCATGCCATCACCTTGACAGAAAAGGCATTCACGGCTGGAGAGATCGTGCCGGTTGAAATGATGGTCCGCTCAACCCTTTTGGAAACAGACCCCTCCGATTGGGATGACGGCTGTCATTGCAACAAGGTTTTGCACTGCGACCAACTTTACATGGCACGAGTTGCACTTGCGACGAATGCGATTCGCGAGTGATGTGCCCCAATCGCATGCATCTCGATATTCTTTTCTAGACGTGATCGGCGGTTTCGAATCGTGAGAACCCGCTTCTGGTGCTGTTTGCGTAGGCAACCAAGGCCAGCATCACTGGAACTTCCACCAACACACCTACAATTGTCGCTAACACGACGGGTGAGGCAGCTCCAAAGAGTGTGATGGCTACCGCAACAGAAAGCTCGAAAAAGTTGGATGCACCGATCATGCCCGCAGGTGCGGCAATGTCGTGGTGGCAATGAAGACGGTAGCAGGCTCCGTAGGTCAGGAAGAAGATCAGAACGGTTTGAATGATGAGCGGGACGGCGATCAGCACAATGTGATTCGGATTATTAATGTTCACTTCGCCCTGGAAGGAAAAGATCAAAACCAGCATTAGCAACAGCCCAGCGATCGTGATATTTTTAAACTTTGGAATGAACGTACTCTGAAAAAAATTCTCTCCCTTTGAACGGATGACGAGGTTACGCGTGAGCACTCCTCCGACCAGCGGCACGACCACAAAGAGCACCACCGATACGACCAGCGTCATCCATGGAATTGTGATGCCACCGATGCCGAGCAAGAAGGCGACAATTGGTGTAAAGGCAACGAGGATAATCAAGTCATTCGTAGCGACTTGGACGACGGTGTATGCCGCATTCCCACGCGTCAGATGGCTCCAAACGAACACCATCGCCGTGCACGGGGCCGCCCCGAGCAGAACTGCCCCAGCCAGATAGTCTCTGGCAAGCTCCGGCGAGATCCAAGGCCTGAAGACCACGTAGAAAAAGAACGTCGCGATGCCGAACATCGTAAACGGCTTGATTAGCCAGTTGACGATCCAGGTAACGAAAAGACCCTTGGGGTTCTTTCCAACGTTCTTGACGCTTGCAAAATCGACCTTCATCATCATCGGATAGATCATTAACCAGATCAGGACCGCTATCGGGATCGAAACATTGGCGTACTCGAACTTTGCCATGAGGTTGGGAATCGCTGGCACATATTTACCAATGAGCACACCGAACACCATGCACAGGGCAACCCAGTAGGTGAGGTTCTTTTCAAAGAAGCTAATTGCAGAATTTTCAGATTGATCCATGTCGATTTGCTTTTCGATCCGTTGAATGGCAAAGGTATTGAGCCGGTGTTGCCAGATGCGAATGGGCGGAAGTAATTCGAGAGCTATGCCTTAGCAGCACCGCGCTTCGGACGACATCCTTCGATTGCTTTCGCCAAAGCACGAAACGCTTCTGTCAGGTGCTTGTAGCGAACTTCATAGAAAACCGTCCGCCCTTGTTTTGTCACGGTTAGAACACCAGCTTTCTCAAGCAGTCCTAAGTGGCGTGAGACCACCGAGAAGTCGACTGCGCAGCATTCAGTCAATTCTGTGACGGAACAGGCTCGGCCGCACTTTGCCAAACATGAGATCAGTTTCAAACGCGTCGGCTCCCCGAGCGCCTTGAACAGCTCCGCATCAAGAAACTCGTCGATCGGCCCGCAACACTGAGACGCTTCCTGTGGTTTCATGGCTGACTCCCCTTTTAATGCATGTTTGCGTCAGTGTGCAAGCTTACTGCCTTTTCCCACGAACGTCAAGATGCTAAAAGTAGAGCCTTAACGTCGCTGACCACAGGATCCCTCGTGACTGAGCGCTGTGATCTCGCTGCCTCGCATCAAGCCAGAATAAAGTGCAACAATGACCGTAAAGCAAACCTCGCCATCAGCTAGCTCACTTTATCCAGAGCTGCTCCGATACATCAATGAACGCGCAGCTAAAGTGGAAGCAATTCCTGATGATCGAAAGACGGATCTGGCCAAGATTGCGGACTACATTCGAGAACGCCTATCGAAGTCCGAGCCAGCAAAACTTACCTTGATCTGCACACACAATTCACGGCGCAGCCATCTCTCACAGATATGGGCGCAAGTTGCTGCCGAATACTTTGGCTTGAATGGCGTTGAGACATTCTCTGGGGGCACCGAAGCAACGGCTTTCAACCCGCGAGCAGTCGCCGCCATGCAGCGATGTGGACTCAAGATCGTTGCTGATGACCCTGCTGCAACCAATCCTCGCTACAGCGTTTATACCTCCGATTCAGCCACTCCACAGATTTGCTTCTCAAAGGCCTATGGCGATCCTCCGAATCCAAGCACGGGGTATTGTGCGATCATGACGTGTTCACAGGCCGATGATGCCTGTCCGCTCGTGATGGGCTGCGATCTCCGCTTACCCCTCCGATACGAGGACCCGAAGATTGCTGATGACACGGAGTTCGAGGCCCAGCGATACGACGAACGTTCGGCCCAGATCTGTAGCGAAATGGTTTATTTGATGTCCCTCGTTTGAAGCACAAGTATGGAAGTCCAATGCGGCTTCTCTGTAACCGCAATTCAGCCAACAACCAAATGGCTGAGGCATCGACTCGGCACCTGTGCGATGGTCTGGTGACTTCCTGCAGCGCAGGACTTTCACCCAGAGAAGTTCATCCTTCTTGCACGCCGAAGCGGTGTTACGCGGACGACCGTGGTACCGATTCTTGGCGGCGACTCGATGAACAACCTGAGCGTGTTTGCGGCCTGCGCTCGACTGAGCTCTCCAGGCTGTGGATCCGCCGATTTTTCCCAACGATCAATGGTCGCAGTCAGCTTCATCACGCTCCAAGTGACCGGGTTTAGTACATGCACGTAGACAACCTCAAATACGAATTGGAACGCATGCAGTTTGGAAATCGACCGTTTCTAGATTGTATCGGCCGTGATCACCTTGGTCGCGTCGGACTCGGTCATGCTTCAATGATTGGCCACTGCCTAGCGATCTCCGTTTCGCAAGGTGCAAACGGGTGAAAGTAGTCCGGCCAATCACCTGAAAATGTGGAGAATATTGAACCGCCCACCGCTGATCCTTTTCGGGAACCCCTGGACACTCACGATTTGTAGTCAGGACTGCAGCTCGTTGCAGAAGGACGATGAGGTCAATTGACTAATTCATCCTTTTTTGAATCAAGTTTGTCATTGGGGACGCCGAGGAACCAATCAAGTTCATTTTCGCCCTTCAAATCGTCTTCGACCAAGTCGTTGATGACGGTGTCGGCACTCAACGCGTACTGTGCAGCCGATCCGACACCCTGTTTCAAACGGGTGACGCGTGAATTGTAGCTGGCATTGGTGCGATTCCATTCACTCATCATCGCATCAACCGCAACCAATCTTTCGGCATCGCGATAAGTGCCACCGATAAGGATGTCTTCGCCCTTGCCGCCCTTTATTTTGTCGTTTCCAAAGCCGCCGATAAGAATATCGCGTCCATCACCGCCAGTAAGATCATCGTTGCCGAAGCCGCCGTCGAGGAAGTTACTTCCACTGCCGCCCTGCAACTTGTCGTTTCCGGCTTGGCCGTACAGGATCGCGGGGATCGAAAGATTTTTGTCGACGGAGATCTCGTCATCACCGTCCTGGCCGTAGGCAATGATGCGACTGATCGAGGCGTATTGAGTTTCGAGCTTTGCTGCACTGGTGTCTCTTTCCTCGAGTTTCATCGAAACGGAATGGGTCGCCGTACCGCGTTTGAACTCGATCTTGTCGCGACCGGTCGAACCGCCAACCATTAACGTGAAAAATCCTGGCCGGGACGGATCGGGCACGAGTCGAACAACAGCGACCTGAAGGTCGACTGTCGCGACTCCTACACCACCATCCTGGTCGATCACGCCAACCATCACTCGGTAATCACCGACTAACTTTGCCGGGAAGACAAACTCAACTCCCGAACCGATGGCGACAATTTGGTCGAGTGAATCCAGGACCTGCCATACGATACTTCGGCTTTGCGAAATGTTGCCAACGAGCAAGCCCGCGCGATAGACCAACGGTTCACCGCGAACGCCCTGCTGCGGACCGGAGGCCGTTGCATCGATAAGCGATAGCGACCCGAAGACTTGGCCCGCCGCATTCTGCGACGTCAGCCGGACAACATCCCCACTTGCTGGCAGGTTGCCGCCAGTCGCGGCGACGTCCAACAGGAATTGCTCGAGCTGTGGCGAGAGCGAATTCAAGAGCCCATCGCGGATCAACTCCGCAATCGGTTTCTTCGGACTGTTGCTGCCACCTTTCTTGATTTCGTTGACACCGGATCCTCCGTCGAGCGATTCTTTCTCCTTGCCTCCGATCAAAAGATCATTGCCATCTCCGCCGCTGATCGTGTCCGCTCCCCATTGTCCCAGGAGCACATCGTCGCCAGCGTCACCGACAATGACATCGTCGGCATAGAATCGCAAGTTTCCTTTGTAGTGACTGTGGCCAAGGGTGTAACGGAAGTCTTTGCTGATTGCCTTCACATCAAATTTTGCTTTGCGAAGATCAATCGGATCGTTGGGAGCATCGGCCGAGAACGCTTGAACAATCGTGACGTTATCACCGAGCACGATGTCGTCGCCGGCACCACCGGAAAGCGTGTCGTTGCCGACGGACAAAACGAACTGACTGTACTTGTGCCGATAGTCATGGTGGTGACCAAAGCTGAAGTACTTGCCGAAGTAGTCGTGACCCTTCCAGTAATGATTGCCCTTGTACCATTTATCGCGGTAGAGACTTTCAAGATCTTTGAGCAAGCGATCCGTGTCTTTGGCGAGTTCCTTCGCGTCTTTGTCCGTCATTGGTGTATTGAGCACGATCGGTAGAACGATGACGCCAAAGTCACCGACCAGAAGATCATTTCCAGTACCGCCATTGACGACGTCGTTGCCTTGGTAGCGATTCAATTCTGCAACGTAACGAATCAGATCCAGGTCTTTCTTTTTGGAAACGCGATCTTTGAAATCGTCGTGATCATCATCGACGTGGTCCTCGAGTTGATCCCCGAGAGCTTTCTGTTGATCCGATAGTTGCTTTTCCGTCGCTTTGAGAATAGCCGAATCAACATCCAAGATGTCTTTGGCGTACTTGTATCGCGTTCCGGTCACGACCGGCGTCAGTAGGTTGCCGTCGTCGGCGATAATCGTATCAGCGCCGTCACCGCCGTCGATCGAATCATTCCCCATTCTCAGGTGGTGATTGTTGGGCGTGATCAACTCGTCCTTCTTCGGCTTTTTCTTGCTTGGGTTATTTGAGATCGCATCTGCCACCAATGCGTCGGCGACTTGCAGGTGAGCCTCTTGCACGACGAATCCGAAATCAGTCGCGATCCACTCGAGATCGCGGAGGAAGCTGTGATATTGAAGTGCCGCTGCGGTGAAATCGCTTTCCTGAACAGGCAATCCGACCATGAAGGGAGCGATCAGTTGGCCGTTGTCGCCAATGATGGTGTCGTCTCCGCCACCGCCCAGGATCGTGTCGTTCCCAATCAGCAGATCTCGCTCGAATACCGGTTGGTTACGGACTTGATGTTCAAGCACATCGTAATCCATCGAAAGGTGATGCAATCCGTAGAGAACCGCTTGCATCGTTCCGGTCATGTCTTCAGTCGCTTCTTCGATTTCTTTCAAACCAGTGATCAATGGGCTGTAAATGCTGGCGTCGTCACCAAAGATCAGGTCATCGCCCAGGCCGCCGTCCAAGTAGTCATTGCCAGCAAGTGTGTCGGTATGATGAATCAAGTCGGGGACGATTGAAACGTAGGGCACAAGCGAAGCACCATCACTGCGACGGAGAGCATCTTGGGCCGCGAGTTGCTCAAATTCCGGCACCACTGCGGATACCATCGTTAAGTGTGGTCCGCTCAGAACATTCTGCTCTGGCTTCAGGGTCACGTTAGGGATAATCAGCGATCCGCAATCATCCAAAATCAATGGCACGCCCGGGGCGGCTCCGATCAAACGGATGCCGTTCACGATTTGTGGCAACGTCGTTTCGAATGGTGCGACATTGGTCGCATTGTCACCGAACAGCGTGTCAGCACCGTCGCCGCCAAGCAATCGATCATTGCCTCGTTGTCCAAACAACACGTCGTCGCCTGCGCCACCACTGAGCTCGTCGTCGCTCGCGTCTTCAAGATCGATCAAGACCGCGTAGGTGGCCCAGGCACCCGTATCGTTCTGGAGCAGTTTCTGACCGCCAGGTAGGAAGCCGCCAACCAGCAATACGATGTCCGCTTCGAGCAGCAGCTTTGCGAGATCTGCGGGCTGGTCGCGCAGTGGCGTATGATCGATTGGAATCATCCCGGTCACCACGCCGACCTCTTCCAGCAGCACGTCACGGTGCCACGTTCCATCGGGATTCAGACGCGGTGTACCGTCTTCATTGAAGGCGCGTTGAATCAGTCCCGAATCGGCGATCAAGATGTCGTTGCCGTCGCCACCGTGGAGTTTGTCATTACCGCGACCGCCGAGGATATCATCGTCACCGCCTCCGCCATCAATGTTGTCGTTTCCTGCTTGACCGTAAATCACATCGTCGCCATCGCCCCCAACGATCGTATCATTTCCGCCGATGCCATCTTTGGTGTCAAACGTCATCACGTCGCGGATCACGACTTCGTCAAACGGCGCGGGATAGCTGAGCCAGCTACAGCAATCACAAATGCCGCTCGAAGAGGCTCCCTGACCAATGTTCGGCGTTCGCACGATGGTCCCGTTGTCGCCGAGAATCACATTGACGTCGCTGCCGCCGTCAATGAAGTCATCACCATCGCTGCCGCCGACCACGTTGTGGCCACCGATGATGTCGTCTTGACCGGCTCCGCCGAACAAGAAGTCACCGCCTTGTTGTCCGATGATGATGTCATCGCCAGCGTCACCGCTGATCGTGTCGCTACCGCCACCGGAGGCGTCATCAATGAAGATCGACACGAAATTGACGTTGCGAGGTAGCGAGAAATCGATGCTCGCATGATCGCCCATCAATATGTCGCAAGAATCGCCACCACTGATCGTGTCGTCACCGGTTCCGCCGAAAATGACATCTTCATCTTCATCGCCGAACAAAAGATCGTTTCCGCCCAGCGTAGGATCGGTCACGATCATCAGATC
>JBBSJZ010000045.1:0-18614 GCA_038256795.1 Pirellulales bacterium
CCGCTGGCGCTCGTCGCTTTCCGGTGATTCACTTGCCCAAGACGATCGATAACGACTACTGCGGTATCGACTTCACGTTCGGGTTTTTCACGGCTGTCGAAACGCTGGCCGAGGAAATTCGCAATCTGAACTATGACGCCGCCGCCGGCCGAGCCTATTTCTTGTGCGAAGCGATGGGACGCAGCGCCGGATGGCTCGCGTACGGCGCCGCGATCGCGGGTGAAGCCAGCATGGTACTCAGCGTCGAGGACATCACAGGAATCCTCGCCAGTGAGGAGCCACATCCCGAAACTGGCAAGCCTCGCAAAGTCATGAATCTCGACAAGGTGATCGATCGAATGGTTGACATGATGGTCGCTCGCGAACGTGAGGGACGCCAGTACGGCACGATCGTGATCGCCGAGGGCATGGCCGAATTCTTGCCGGCCAAATACCTCGAGGGCGTCAACCGCGATGATCACGGTCATATCAATATCTCCTCGATCAACCTCGCCGCCCTGATCTCCGGCTTACTCGCCAAGGCTTACCACACGCGTACCGGCCGCAACCGTAAGGTCAACGGATTGCAACTCGGTTACGAAGCCCGTTGTGCACCGCCCCATGCCTACGACGTCATCCTCGGTTCGCAACTCGGTGTCGGTGCCTATCGAGCCCTCGTCGAAGAAAAGCTCAATGGGGTCATGGTCAGCGTCTCGGGGCAATTCGATTTGCACTTTGTTCCCTTCGAGGAACTCGTCGACCCCAAGACCCTCGTCACCAAAGTCCGGTTCATCGACGACAGGAGCGACTTCCATCGACTCGCCCGCTTCCTCGAAACGTGCATCGATAACTAAGCCGTCCCCATTCACCAGGAAACCCCAACATCATGTCCGTCAAGCGAGTTGCGATTCTCACGGCCGGAGGATTGGCACCGTGCCTGTCGTCGGCAATCGCTGCCCTGATCGAAGCTTACACCACCCAGGCTCCCGAGATCGAAATCCTGTGCTATCGATCGGGCTACAAGGGACTGCTGCTCGGCGACAGTTTCCAGGTCACGCCTGACATTCGCGAGCATGCTGCGGTGCTGCACGAGCACGGCGGCAGCCCGATCGGCAACAGCCGCGTCAAGCTCACCAACGTCGCCGATTGTCTCAAGCGTGGTTTGATCCGCGACGGCCAAGACCCGCTGCAAGTTGCCGCCGACCAATTGCGGAGCGATCGCGTCGATGTGCTTCACACGATCGGCGGCGACGATACCAATACGACCGCTGCGGACCTAGCCGCGTTCTTAGCTAGGAACGACTACGCACTCACCGTTGTCGGTTTACCGAAGACCGTCGACAACGACGTGATCCCGATCAAACAGAGCCTCGGCGCGTGGACCGCAGCCGAACAGGGTGCCGTGTTCTTTGAGAATGTCGTCGGTGAACACAGTGCCAATCCGCGGATGTTGATTGTTCACGAGGTGATGGGCCGGAATTGTGGTTGGTTGACCGCCGCGACCGCCGCTAAGTATCGCGAACGACTCGATCATTTGAATTTTCTACCCGCAGCCGGTCTCAGCCGCGAGCGGCGTGAAGTTCATGGGGTGTACGTCCCCGAGTTGGCGTTCGATTTGAAGCGAGAAGCGGATCGGTTGCGCGGCATCATGGATCGCATCGATTGCGTCAACGTTTTCATTTCCGAGGGCGCCGGCGTCGATACGATCGTCCAAGAAATGGCATCCCGTGGCGAGTCCGTCCCCAAAGATGCCTTCGGCCACTACAAGCTCGACGCCGTGAATCCCGGCAAGTGGTTTGGCGAACAATTCGCGAAGATGATCGGCGCCGAAAAGACGCTGGTCCAAAAGAGCGGTTATTTCAGCCGCGCGGCCCGCGCCAACGCTGAGGACATCGCCCTCATCGCCCGTTGCGCGAAGACGGCGGTTGAGTGTTCCTTGGCAGGCATTGGTGGCGTGATCGGCGAAGACGAAGAGCAGAAGGACGAACTTCGCGCCATCGAATTTCCGAGAATCCGAGGCGGCAAGCCTTTCGATACCACCGCGTCGTGGTTCCAAAGCTTGCTCGAAGATGTCAACCGCTTTTCATAGGCACACGCATGCGCATCGAGTTTGTCTACTTTGATCTCGGCAACATTCTGCTTGCGTTCGATCCAGGGATCGGCTGTGGGAATGTTGCGGAGCGGTTTGGGGTCACGGCGGAATCGGTGCAGAATGCGATCTACACGAGCGGGCTGCAGGACGCACTGGAGCACGGGTCGATCGGCGGTGACGAGTTTGCCGCCAAAGTCCGTGGCACGCTCGGTTTGTCCGAAGACAAACTACCCACCGGAGAGTTACTCGAAGCGATCAGCGATATGTTCACGCCCATCGCTGGCATGGCCGAGTTGATGGATCAAGTACGGCTGCGTCATCGCCGCGTCGGCTTGCTTTCCAATACGTGCTTCGCGCACTGGGATTTTATTCGTCGCCAGAGCTATCCGATGTTCGTTAAGCCGCTCGATGTCACCGTGGTCAGTTACGAAGTCGGTGCGATGAAGCCGCAAGCCAAGATCTACGCGGTCGCCGAAGAACTGGCCGGCGTCCACCCCCGCCAGATTCTGTTCATCGACGATCGCGAAGAAAACGTTGAAGGCGCACGGAGGCGCGGCTGGAACGCCGAGCAATGCTTTGGCGGCCCCGCCGCGATCGAAATCGTGGATCGCTACTTGGCGATCCCTTAGCGATGAAATGTCGGGCACCGGTATCACAATTTTTGATTCCAGTGACGCCGATGCACATTTTACGCTTCGCATTCTCGGATTTCGTGGCTAGCATCAACGGACCACCCAAATGATGAATGCCGCGTGAAAAAATCTTCGACGTCGATCCCGAATCCCGAGTCGCCACTGCGCGTTGGATCACGCTTGGGGAAGTACCGCTTGATCAAACGGATCGGTAGCGGCGGCTACGCCGATGTGTACTCGGCGCTCGATACGCTGCTGGGGATCAAGGTCGCCCTGAAGGTACCTAGCCAAAGCATCGTGTCTCCACTGCTACTCGACGAGTTCCGCCGCGAAGCACGGCTGACCATGAAGCTCGAGCACCCCAACATTCTGCCCATCCGTGACGCGACGTTCATCGACGGTCACTTCGTCATCATCAGCCCGCTCGGGGATCGCACACTTGACGATCGGCTCAGTCGACGGATCGCCTTCGAAACCGCATTCGATCTCGTCACGCAGTTGCTCGAAGCCGTCGCGCATGCGCATGAAGCGGGCGTGATCCATTGTGACATCAAACCCGAAAACATCCTACTTTTCGCGGATAACCATCTTCGCCTAACCGACTTCGGAATCGCCAAGGCGACCCAGCGGACGATCACCGCATCGGGCACCGGCACCCTCGGGTACATGGCCCCCGAACAGGCCATGGGCAAACCGTCCTCTCGTAGCGACGTATTTTCGATCGGTTTGATCGCTTACCGAATGTTTTCGGGGCGGTGGCCGGAGTATCCGTTCGTGTGGCCATTGGCCGGGGCGCTGCAACTGCGGCGCCGCGCCCACCCCGATTTAATCGCTGTGATCCGCAAATCCCTGTCGATGAACGCCCGTCACAGGTATCGCGACGCGTCCCAAATGCTCACCGAGTGGCAGAAAACGCGATTGAAAGCCATTCGATTTTCAAGACGACGTCGCGCCGAAAGCTAGAATATCCACAACCGGGTCAGCCCAATTGGCTTACCCCACCCAAATGGATATTCTGCAACCATGGCTACCATTGCTACACGACCGCACACTCACGTTTACGTCGAGAGCGATATGTCCACGGCGGAGGTCGTTTCAGTCCCGCACGGGCAAGTGGCGGTCCTTTGTCGCCGTTGTCCCGACAAGTTCGAGCCAAATGATGACAGTTGTGCCGTGGTCCAAACAGCCTCGGGCGGCGTCGTGTTGATTGTTGCTGATGGTGTCGGTGGCGGACCGCTGGGCTACAAGGCTTCGTCGATCGCGGTCGAGACGGTTTCCGAAAGTGTCCAGCAAGCGGAGCCGATGGCAGATTTACGACCCGCGATTCTGGACGGCATCGAACGCGCCAATCGTGAAATTTTGGAGCTCGGTATCGGCGCCGCGACGACTCTTTCGGTCGTCGAGATCCAAGACGGTATCGCTCGAGCGTACCAAGTCGGTGACAGCATGACGCTGATTATCGGCGGCCGCGGTACGATGAAGTGGAAATCGACGCTGCATTCCCCGGTCGGCTACGCCGTCGAATCGGGGATGCTCGACGAAGCCGCGGCGATGCACCACAACGACCGCCATCTGGTTTCGAACCTGGTCGGTTGCCGAGACATGCACATCGAGATTGGCCCCGCGCGAGTGCTTTCGCCTCGGGATACCGTGGTCGTGGGCAGCGACGGGCTGTTCGACAATCTGCAGTTGGCCGAAGTTGTCGCGAGAGCCAAGTCCGGTAAGTTACTGGCGCGAATCAACGCGCTGACCGAACTTGCCACCGAGAGGATGAGCCATGGTTCGACGGAGGTTCCGGGTAAGCCCGATGACCTCACCGTGTTGGTCTATACTGCCTCGTAAGGCGAGCGGCATTTGGCTTGCCTCGAACCCTCTCCCTGGCCCCCGTCTCTTCCGATGAAGTGCTGGGGTGAAGGGCACCCATAAAAGCGCAACTCGCCACGATGCCAACTGATTCCGGGTTGACTGAGACCGACGACTCCGACCCCGGTTGTTTCGTTTCGGACTCGGAATCCAAGTGCCTCCTCGAGCTCAATCTGCGCGGAGCCGACGGCCGCTCGGGAGTTGACGGCACGAGTTACTTCGATCCCGATCGTGGGGCGGGGGTCGATGGGCGAAGCGGTTCCGATGGCACGTCGGCGGATCCCGGCGATGACGCCGCGTCGGCGAGCGTGACGTTGGACTACGCCGCCAATCGTCGAGGCAGCGGAAAATTCCAGCTCGCCGGTACCGTCACGCGGCCCGGACAATCGTCTCAGCCCTTTCACGGCGAGCAAGCCATTGGCGATGACGGCTATATCTTCATTCGGGCCCTCGGCGGCCGCGGTGGCGATGGCGGTCGCGGCGGTGATGGTCAACCCGGTTCCGCCGGATACCGGGGTGCTGATGCGACTCGCTTTTCACATGGACGAAATGGTGGCCCCGGTGGCGATGGTGGTGACGCCGGTAACCCCACCGACGGACGCAACGGTGGCGATGGCGGCAAGATCACGATCACCGTTGATGACGCCGACCAAGGCTTGCTCATGCTCGTCAAAGGCGACTTGTCCGCGGGCGAAATCGGTTTCGCCGGTAAGGCTGCGAAAGGTGGCACGGGCGGCGCCGGTGGTCCCGGCGGCAGCAGCTATCACTGGACCGAAACACAACACTACACCGATTCGCAAGGCAAGTCGCAAACTCGCACCACGTTCCATTCCAACCCCGGCGGCGCCAATGGCCGCGCCGGTCGCGATGGTTCATCGTCATCGTACCGTGCCGCGGACGGCCAACCTGGACGCTCCGGGCGGTTGCGGATTATCGTCAACGATGCGGACGGTCGCCAACGAAGTTACCCTTCGCCGTACGACTTGCAACTCGACTCCGTCGACATCGCCGGTGAGTGCTCGACTCTCGAACCCGATTCGCTCGTCAGCACCGATCGATTGACGGTAACGAACATTGGCGGGATGCCCACGCCTCACAACTACACAATCCGTATCCTGCTCGCGACTGACGAGTACATCGAATCCGACGAAGTCGATTTGGTGTTGCCGCAGCGACTCGAACCCGGCGAGTCCTACACGTTCACCACCGAGGGTCTCGGTTTTCGACTCGCCGACGTTGTCATCGACGCACCTCGGCGGCAACCGTTTCGGCTCACGCATGACGTTAATCCGCAAGCCTATCTCGAAAGCGGCATCCATCGTCCCTTTCGAAACTTCGAGAATCCTGAAACCATCGAGGTCGAGTTCCCGATAGCGCTCACCGAGATCATCGCTTTGAACAGCCTAGCGCCGGGTGAGTCGACGCGCGTTCGCTGGGGGATCACCAACATCGGCGACGAAACGTTCGATGACGCGTTCCTGTTTCGCAGCGTCCGCAGTCGATCGCGTTTGCTCGGTGGCGACGTGGACCCGAACCAACTCATCTTCTTTGACGATCGTGATCAGCCGCACGACTTGCTGCGGGAGGAATACCAAACCCCGGTTCGTAACCTTGCTCCCGGCGAGACCCGGTGGATCGAAACTCGGATCGGAATTCGCAACCACTGCGGCGTTATCGCGTACCAGAACTTTGTCCTTGGCGTCGACTTGCATCTTCAACGTCCGGGTTCGAGTTCCGCGCACGCCGAGTACCGCTGTGTCGATTACCGCCACGAGTTCATTCGCGTCTCGGAGCAATATCGACGCGACGCCGATTCACGGTTTCTGCTCATCGCCAACCAAAAAACGGATGTCGACGAAATCGAGAAATGGACACAACTCGCCGACTACTTCGGTAGCAGCCTCGATGTCTGGGACGTGTCCTACTACGGGTTCATTGATCTCATTCGTGATCTCCAAGAAAACCAAACGGTGACGACGCCGGGAACGAGTGAGAAGCTGAAGAACTTGCTGCGCCAGTGGCGTGGGATGACGATCATCATTCCGAACAACTACTACCAAACACCGGCGGGGAAACGCACCGCATTCGGACAACTGGCCAAGACTCAATTCGTCAAAGCGGCGGCTGATCACGATATCAACTTCTACATTGTCGGGGATTCGCGAACGGGCGGCGAAGCCATGCTGGCCACGTCGCTCGTACCGCTCGGTGATGACAAAACGCCCAGTCGACTCAGCACGCAACAAGAATTCTTGCGCGAGGTTCGCCGCTGGTCCAAGTACGTCGCTCGCAGCGGTGATGTCGTCGGTGGTGCCACCAAAAAGGTGACCGAGATCGCCGATGCTTCCGTCGGCAGCGTCCATCGTTTCGAGATCGAAAAACGAACGATGCTACTGCAACCCAAAGCCGATTGGCTCGAAAGCGAAGCCCGCTCGCTCCAACGACGACTGCGCAAGACCGATCCGCTGCATCGCTGGGTCATCGTCCACCGTTACAACACCGGCGATACCGACACCTCGTGGGGCTTTTTCCGCAAACGCAAGGTCGGCTCACTCGAAGTTCGCCGGACACTCGATTCGAGCAAGGGATCTGCGGTACTCTTCGAAGTCGATTCGATCGACATGATCGATGACGATTTCATCAACGGTGAACAGAACAAACACGGCATCTTTTTAACGCTCAAGTTCGAGGATAAGGTCGACCGCTTCATTCGGCTCGTCAGCGAGCGGACGTTTCCTCGCTACACCGAGAACTTCATCGATCGTCCGCTGACGAGCGATGAGATCAATGAAATTGGGTCCGCGCTCGTGGATTCGATCCTCGCAGATCTATACAACGAACAACTCGAGGCACGGACCTGTTGCACCTGGGGCGCCAGCGGTGTCCGGCCGCTGCTACCGAAGCTCAATTATCTCGCCGAGCGTTCGCTCAATTATGGACTCACCTATCAACAAATGCAGGAAAGCGAGGGGACGCTGCCGCTGCTCTATGAGTTGCTCGCGAGCATCCATTACATGGCCAACCAATCGACAACGGTGTGGGACATGGCCATCTTTCCCACGGCGTTTTTCAAACGCAGCCGCGCGGTATCATCCTATCTGCACGACCGCGTCAATCGCATCGCCACGAACATTTTCGGCCGTCACTGGACATGGTGGGACAAGTGGTCATCGGCGAGCGACAATTACGACGCTTTCGGTGGCGCCAAGAAGGCGGCACCCAAGGGTCTCGCCCGACAAACGGCTGACGAGCAAATCGCCAAACGGGAAGCCGAGTTCGTCAAGAACAAGGTCAAACTCGATCGATTCACGCGCGCGCAAACACATCCCGGGTTGACCTACGATCCGGAATTGTTGCGAGAGAACGAGCGCGTGATCTCCGGCCAAGTGTTCGACCAACTCGTCCGCGAAGAGCAAACCGCCGCACTCGAACGCGGCAAAACCGAATACGAAATTGTCAAGCAAAGATCCGAGTTACTCGTCCCACTCGCGGTCGAACTTACGACCGCCAATCCAGCGGTTGCGGTTTCAAAACCGAGCACGCTTTGAAGGCATCGCTGCAAGATATCCATCATGACAACGCTTCATGGAATCGTCCGCAGGCGTTATCCTGGAGCCACGTTAGTATCCTGGAGCTACGCCGGTGACGCTTCCATCTGCATCGACGACCACCTGTTCACTCATGACGAATCCTGAAACACTCACGCGAGCGGCTGACCGTGCGGATGCGCCCCCCACGTTTGTGGCGGTGATTGACATTGGCGCGACGAGCATCCGGATGGAGGTGGCGGAGATCCATGCCAGTGGCGAAATCCGCACGCTCGATACGCTCGTCCAGGCCGTCGACTTGGGCCGCGAAGCGTTTGAGTCACGACGATTGTCGCGGAAGAGCATTGAGAAAGCGGCGTCAGTCCTCAAGCGATACCGGCGGGTGCTGCGTGAATACGGTATCACCAAAGCTTCGAATGTTCGCGTCGTCGCCACGAGCGCCGTCCGCGAGGCGATCAATCGCTTGGCGTTCATCGATCGTGTCTACGTCGCCACCGGCTTCGATGTCGAAATCATCGACGAAGCCGAGGTGAACCGGATCACCTACATGGGCATCACGCCGCATTTGCAAGCGCACCCGGAACTCGGCAGCGGCAAGACCGTCGTCGTCGAAGTCGGTGGCGGTAGCACGGAGTTGCTCGTGGTACGCGGTGGCAATGTGCTTCACAGCGAGTCGTATCGACTCGGCTCACTGCGGCTCGTGCAAACGGTCGATCCGGTGCGTGGCAGCCCGCTGCGAAAACGCACGTTGCTCGAAAGTCATATTCGCCGCACGCTCGTGCGGATCACGGAACAGATCCGTACCGACATGACGATCCACTTGATCGCCATCGGCGGCGATATGCGTTTCGCGGCGCACCGCATCCTGGAGAACTGGGACGGCATTTCGCTGGCCGAATTACCGACGGATCGGCTCAGTGAATTGACTGACGAGATTCTTCAATTCGACGAAGACGCCGTCGTCAAGAAGTTTGGTGCGAGTTTTGTCGAAGCCAAGACGATCGGTCCGGCACTGCTATCCTACACGCTGCTCGCCCAGCATTTTTCGCTGCCGCATGTTTACGTTTGCGACACCAACTTGCGTGACGGGTTGCTGCGTGACATGGCGGTCGGCGGGACTTGGACTGCGGAGTTTCGAAATCAAATCGTGCGCGCCGCTGTTTCGCTCGGTCGCAAGTTCGACTTCGACGAGGCACACGCTCGAAACGTGGCTGAACTCGGGCGAAAGCTGTTCGAGGAACTCGCCCCGGAGCATCGACTGGATAAACGCTACGAAGTACTGCTCTACGTCGCGGCGCTACTGCACGAAGTCGGCATGTTCATCAACGTCCGTAGCAATCACAAGCACGCGTTGTACTTGATCCGCAATAGCGAACTCTTCGGGTTGTCGCGAAATGAGTTACTACTCGTGGGTCTTGTCGCACGCTATCACCGTCGTGCGTTTCCTCAGCCATCGCACGAGGGGTATGGGATGCTTGATCGTGATGGCCGCGTGGCCGTATCCAAGATGGCGGCGCTGCTAAGGCTGGCGATCGCACTGGACGATACACGCTCGGGACGAATTCGCGAGATCGCTTGCAAGCGTGAAAGCAAACGCTTGGAGATCACCGTCCCCGGCGTCGACGACGTGTCCCTCGAACAACTGGCAATGCGCCAAAACGCTTTATTGTTCCAGGACGTCTTCGGAATGCCCGTGCTACTTCGCGCCGGGAATTCATCATGACGCTGGGCCCCTCCCTCATTCACCCTCAAACGCTCGGAATCCTGGTTTTGAGTTTATTCACATCCTCATCGGATTTGTGGGCCGTCGACCGCTATGCCGAAGCCCGCGAGCGGTTGGTGAAAGAACGCGTCGAGTCGGCCGGGGTCAAGGACCCGCGCGTGCTCGATGCGATCCGAAACACGCTGCGTCATGAGTTTGTGCCCGCGAGTCAGCGGGACCGCGCGTACTTTGACATGGCATTGCCGATCGGTGACTCACAAACGATTAGCAGCCCGTTCATCGTCGCCTCGATGACGGAATCACTGCAAACCAAGGCGACCGATAAGGTGCTCGAGATCGGCACGGGAAGCGGTTATCAAGCGGCCATACTCAGTCCACTCGTCGAGCATGTTTACTCGATCGAGATCGTCCCCGAACTCGGTGAACAGGCGGCGAAGACGTTGCAGCGATTGGGCTACGAAAATGTCTCGACGCGTGTCGGTGACGGTTTTCTCGGCTGGCCCGATGCCGCACCGTTCGACAAGATCATCGTCACCTGCAGTCCCGAGCGGGTGCCGCAGCCGCTCGTCGATCAATTGGCCGAAGGTGGCATGATCGTCATCCCGGTCGGAGAGCGGTACCAACAAACGCTTTATCGGATGACGAAACGAGATGGCAAGTTAGTGCGTGAGACGCTCCAGCCGACCTTGTTCGTGCCGATGACCGGGGCGGCGGAAGATAAGCGGCAATTATTGCCCGATGCGGCACACCCGAAAGTCGTCAACGGCGACTTCGAACTGCTGCCCACGAGCGAGGAGCAGCAGCTTCCCGACTACGTCCCAGGCTGGTACTACGGCCGCCAAGTGAAACAAATCAGTGCCGCGACCGGTGATGGTAAGGCATTCGCAGGTTCCAATTTCGTTCGCTTCGAGAATGACACGCCCGGATTGAGTTCGCACCTGCTCCAAGGCATCGCGATCGACGGCCGCGAGGTGTCGATGCTGCGGCTCAAAGGGACCGGACGGATGGATGGAATCCGCAAGGGCCCGGATGCGGAATCGATGCCGATGATCGCCATTAGTCTCTATGACGATCAACGCAGTGATCTCGGCACGTTCTGGATCGGCCCGTTCCGCGTTAGCCAAGCGTGGCGCAGCTCCAGCCGACTCGTTCGTGTCCCCACGGGTACACGCGAAGCGATCCTCCGAGTCGGTTTGTTCGGAGCCACCGGCCGAGCGGACTTCGACGAAATCTCGATCGAACCGATCAAGTAAGCTTTGATGTCGGTCAAATCATCCAGTCACATCTGATCTGCGCAGTCTTCCTCAGCCGCAAAAATTACCCTGACTGCTTGATCGTACTGAACCGTTCGCTATTCTAAGCTGATGTCCGTTGACGGCCTTGTGCAACGGCGAACACAGGTTCCCTTCCGAATTCATAGAGGGATTAGGGCGAATATGAAACAATTCAAGCGTTGGACTCACCTGACGGTGGTCGCAGTTGCTTTGGGTTTGAGCGGTAGTGCTCAGGCTGGAGGCTCATCGGGAGGCTATGGATCATCGGGCGGCTATGGTTCTTCAGGAGGCTATGGTTCGTCGGGCGGCTACGGATCATCGGGCGGCTACGCAGCCTCCTACGGTAGCTATGGCGGCGCCGCCGGCGGCGGACTATTCAGCCATCTGCGCTCCAAGTTCCAGGCGGGCGGATCGTCCGGTGGAAGCGGCGGATACGCAGCTTACAGCGGCGGTAGTAGTGGTGGCGCCGGACATGTCGGCCCACTGCGCCGCTTGGCTGCCAAGATCCACGCTCACAAAGCGGCTCGCCACGCCGGCAGTAGCGGCGGTTATGCGACGGCCTACACGAGTTATTCCGGCGCGAGCAGCGGCGGAAGTAGTGGCGGCTATCGCGGCGGATCCAGCGGCGGCTACGCGACTTCGGTTGCCAACTATGGCGGCAGCAGTGGTGGTAGCAGCGGCGGCAGCGTCAGCTATGCTGCTCCCGTGATGATGGGATCGATTCAGTCGCCCATCTACGAATCGCCAATCATTGAATCGTCGTACGAATCGTATCCCAGTTACGACTCCTACGATTCGAACCCGAGTTCGGGCGGGTCAATCAACTCGGATGAAGTCATCCAAGGGGCCGCTGGCGGTTTGGATGACGAAGCGAGCTACGAGTCGGCGAAGCCAACCCTGGACGATGACGCCGCCTTGCTCACCGTTGCCGTTCCAAACGATGGTGCTGAAGTCACCGTCAACGGCCACTCGACGACGAGCGAAGGTTCGATTCGCCAATTCATGTCGCGTGGACTCAAGAGTGGATACATCTACACCTACGTCGTCAACGTGAAGTACTCGGTCGATGGCCGCGAAGTGGTCGATAGCAAGTCCGTCAAGCTGCGTCCCGGCGATACCGAGCAATTGGTGTTTGAGCCGAGCGAGGACTCGCCTGAGGCGACCGACCAAGTTTCGACGGCTGCGCCGCTCGAAACGGTCGTCGAGTTGCATGTTCCTGCGAACGCCGATGTGATCTTGGCCGGTAATCCGACCAAGGGCCAAGGCGTCGTGCGAACCTTCCGCACCAAGCAACTCAAGACGGGCGAGAGCTGGAAGAATTACACGGTTTCAGTCACCGTGGTCATCGATGGACGTAGCGTCACCAAGCAACGTAGCGTCGATGTTCATGCGGGCGACTTGGCCAAGCTCGATTTCGACTTCGCATCGGGCACCGTCGCCTCGCGTTAGTCGTTCGGCTCCGCCGGTTTAAAGATTTCAGTGAAGGCTGCGGTTCGAAAGGGCCGCAGCCTTCATTTATTCAGGTCCGAGCAATTAACCTGGGTTCAACTCACGTGGGCGAGTCTCTCCGAATCCCTCAAATTCCAGCCTCTCGGAGAGACGTTGCGACCTGGTTGTGGCAAGATACATGGGCCCGGGTGCTTGCCAAAATTGACGACGTATCGTTTGAAAGTGAATCGGTTGATTGAATCTCGTGATCATGACTTGGATGTTGGCTCGCCTCAACGACTCGGCAAAGGGACGAAAATCGGGCTGAGCTTACTCGTGGTACTCCACGTGTGGGCGATCGCGGCGCCTCCGCTTGCGTTTCAAACCCGAGGTCCACTCGGTGGATCGCCTTCGGTCGCGACCCTCACCGCTCCCGTGCGCGGCTACGGGGAATTTCTGTATTTGAATCGCGGCTATGCTTTTTTTGCCCCCGACCCGGGGCCGAGTCATCTGATTCAAGCCGCGTATGTTGACGCGGTCGGTAATCCGGCCGAAGAAATGTTTCCTGATCTCGATCACCAGTGGCCTCGCTTGCTCTATCACCGGCATTTTATGTTGAGTGAGTTTCTGCACGAGATCTATCAACCGCCAGGTCCACCACCGGGGCTCGGCGAAGTCGATGCGAATGCGGCCCGAGCTTGGTCTGCGGCTCGTGGGCGCTACGAAAGTGTTCGCGTTTCGTACGTTAATCATTTGACGACGTCACGCGAAGGCAGTCGCGATTTGGCGATTCGACGACTCGAACATCGCATTCCGTCGTTCGTCGAGTTCGCCTCGCGATCGTTGCCGCTGCAGGATTCGAGTTACTATGGCGTGCTACTAGATCGTGTGCCTGATCTCGGCGAATCCGGTCAGCTCGGCGGGCCAATCGCGCCGGAGGTGCTGTCGACCGACGCGGCCCCAGAACTCGATCGAGTGGGAGGCGATGACGTGATCACGCACACATTGCCCAGCGAAGTGCCCTCACCTGGCACGCCGTTACCTGGCACGCCCGTCGCACCAAACCTAGCGACACCCGACTTGGCAACACCGCAAGAAAGCGACGTGCCACAGTGAATTTGGCTGCCTCCGCAAGCGAAATACGCCGCTGGTGCGAACGCGCCACGAATCGCTGGGACCAATTCTGGTTCACCGCTCGTAGCCCCTACGTGCTATCGCTGATTCGGATCGCGACCGGGTCGTTTCTGCTTTATTCGCACTTGGTGTTGGCGACTGACTTGTCCGCGTTCCTCGGCACCGACGCTTGGATCAGCCCCGAGCTCGCGCGATCGCTTCACGACGGCAAGTTCGGCGATGCCGATTGGGGACGCAGCTACCTGTGGCTGATCGAAAACGGCTTCGTGCTGTGGATGCACCATGGGCTCACGCTGGCGGTGACGCTGGCCTTCACCGTCGGTTGCTTCACTCGGATCACGGGACCGGCGGCTTGGTTTTTGCAACTGATGTATATCCATCGCTTGACCGGTGCCCTGTTCGGCCTGGACCAAATCATCACGTACATGGCGATGTACTTGTCCTTCGCACCCTGCGGCGCGTCCATCTCCATCGATGCGAGACTGCGGAAGCGATTCACGGACAAGCTTGCCACGAGCGCCGGTTGGCGTTGGTTGTTACCCGATGAAGTTCCGAGCGTCGCGTGCAACATTGCCACACGACTGCTGCAGATTCACCTTTGTGTCATCTATCTCTTCGGTGGTCTTGCCAAGGCACGAGGCGAATCGTGGTGGGACGGGACGGCGATATGGTACGCGGTGGGGAATTACGAATACCAGTCTCTCGATATGACTTGGCTGGCGACGTACCCGCGATTGTTTTCGTTCCTGACACACATCACGTTATTCTGGGAAGTCTTTTACTGTTTCTTGATCTGGCCCAAGCTGCTGCGCCCGATCACGCTGATACTCGCGGTGGCTATCCATGGTGGCATCGCACTATTCATGGGCATGGCAACCTTCGGACTCGCCATGATTTGTGCCAATGCGATCTTCGTCGATCCCGTGTGGCTGCGGCGACTCGTTCGCGGTGAGCCAGCCCCCGTGACGCTCGCGACCGAGAATGATCTCGATGCCGGTGGCTTGGATCTCGAGGACGTCGATTTTGACGATGCGGGGAGCCATGCCAAAATCATCGAGCGAGCCAAGAAAGTGCGTGCCGCGGGCGATCGAGTCCGGAAGCGTTACTTGATGCTCAAAGAACGCGAGCAAGAACTCCGTCAAAACACCAAAGAACTCGAACGCCAAAAGCGCCGATTCGCCCGTCGAACGGGCAAGGATGACGAGAAGCCCCCAGTTTGAAGCCCCCATCCGTGAGCTCGTGCGGCAGGATTTCACGTCAGTCAAGACAACTGCGACGCGATCGAGTTACAATGCCGACCCCAAGGCGAATGGACCGATTCATTGGCCGTAACGGGACGCCCCAGGCTAGATTTTGAGTCCTGGAAGAGATAACGATCACCCCAGTTTCACAATAGCACCATGTCCCATCGCATCACTGGAATTCTGACGCCCAACATCACTCCGGTCGATCGCGAGGGGCGCGTTGATGAGGAGCGACTGCGAGGCTACGTCGACTGGTTAATCGAGCGTGGCGTCGACGGGCTCTATCCCAATGGCAGCACCGGGGAGTTTGTCCGCTTCAATGCCCAGGAACGTCGCCACATCGTCCGCATCGTCGTCGATCAAACCGCCGGTCGCGTACCCGTTCTCGCGGGTGCTGCGGAAGCGAATGTGAAGGAAACCATCGAGGCCTGTGAGGCCTATGGCGAGATGGGCGTTCGTGCTGTCGCGATTGTGGCTCCGTTCTATTATCGGCTGAGCAGCGAGGGAGTGTACGCGTACTTTCGCCAAATTGCTGAGGCGGTTTCGGTTGACGTGACCCTCTACAACATTCCGCTATTCGCATCGCCGATCGACGTGCCGACGGTCGTGCGACTCGCTTCGGAATGCCCGCGCGTCGTGGGTATCAAAGACAGCAGCGGCGACCTGCCCAATATGATGCGAATGATCGCCGCGATTCGACCGCTGCGAGATGATTTTACGTTCCTCACCGGATGGGATGCGGCACTCGCACCGATGCTGATGATCGGGGCCGATGGTGGCACGAATGCGACCAGCGGCGTCGTTCCAGAACTCACTCGAGCGATTCATCGCGCGGTGGTTGATGGTGAAATCGAGACCGCGATGAAGCTGCAGTATCAACTGCTGCCGCTGTTCGATGCGATGATCGGATTGGGTGAATTTCCCGAAGGCTTCCGCGCCGGTGCCCGCTCACGCGGATGGAATCTTGGCGCCGGCCGAGTACCGCTGAGCGAGTCCCAAAAAGCGGCAATCGCTAGAACCCAACGCGAGATCGATGCGCTCGTCAGCGAGGTGGCGTCACTGGGGGATTCTTCACCCGCGATGCCCGCCGAGACGATAGAAAAGATCGTCCAAAGAGTGCTGCGCCAGCTCGGAAACTGAATGACGCAGAAGGGGTACCTCAATTACGGAAAGAGGTACCGAAAAAAGTTTCGGATCGTTTGCCCCGGAACATAAGCCACCGGTTGGCCGATAATTCCTTGTCCGACTTGTACCGGGTTGTACTGTTGGCCGAGTGTGAACAGTGACGGAAGCGGCGCCACATTCTGGCTCAATGGTGCGACTTGGTTAGGCATCAGGGTTGGTGGAACGAGAGTGGACGGTGGCGCCGCATAACCGAGAACTGGCCCGTAAGTCGGTGCTGGCCCGTAAGCGGGTGCGACGTATGTCAGGGGTGTTCCACAGCCGACGCTCGCCGCCGAGTAACCCGATGGACCCGTGACGCACGCACAATTGTCAACATTGGCGTAGAGGCTACCGAGTTGCGGTTGCGGGATCGGTTGAAAGTCGCTGCTCGATGGCGCACCGGGACCCATTGGCAACCCCACGCGCGGCGCTGGAGCCAACGAGGCTGGCGGCGCGGTCGTGCCGCCGGGTCGTGGTAACAGATTCGGAGAGCCGACGCCGATGCCACCCGAACTGGGCGGTAGCGTGGGCTGAGTCGCCGTGCCCTGCGAAGGTAGGGATCCCGGTGGCAATCCGAGTGGCAGTGATGGTGCTGGCATGGATGGCGATGATGGCGGCGGATTAAAGCCAGTGGGCGGCTCGGCAAATCCATTTTGAGGCAGCCGCACGATCTGAAGTCCACGCGTGTCGCTGCGATAGCGATCGACCTGGCTCGGGGCGCCGATCGGCTGCAACCTTGTCATGGGTGAGTCCAAGGATTGTGCACTGCAGGGATGATGATGGATCGCGACCACCATCCATGCGATGCTCGCGGCTGATCCGATTCGTTTACTGAGATTCATGTTCTTACCCGCGGTTCCCTGCTCAAGCTGTTTGCAATGGCTGGCGTAACGATTCCTAAGGCTTCAATGCAAGATCGATGCCGTTGCGATCGAGAAAATCGCAAGTGACTGAATCGCCCCATCTAAAACGCATGCTTGGCGGTCCGTTGACGTTTCACCGTCGGCCGCGGTCTTGTAATCGTTACAAGGGCTTTGAAATCGCCGACTCAGGCGTTTTGCCGACGAAGCGAACGATGACCCAAAGTGCCACAATACCCAATGCCAGTGAAACCCAGGGTGAAACACCGACGGCGGCCGGTAGGGTGCCGAGCACCATGCTGACCGCGGCGACCGTGAGTGCGTACGGCATTTGGCTACGGACGTGTTCGACGTGATCACAACCGCTTGATCGGCTTGATAACACGGTCGTGTCCGAGATCGGCGAACAGTGGTCACCGAAAATTGCACCGGCAAGCACCGCACCACTGGTCGCCAAGCAAATCGCACCGCTTGCACCACCGCCAGGATCGAGCTGCAGCGACAGCGCGATCGAGATCGGGGTTAGGATCGCCATCGTTCCCCAGCTCGTGCCCGTCGAGAATGCGACGGCACCGGAGAGCACAAAGACGACCGTCGGCAAGAGCCACGCTTCGAGTCGACTCGACAGAATTCCCGCCAGATAGCCGCCGGTGTTGAGGGCATCTTTTTGCGTCATTCCAGAAAGCGCCCAGGCGAGCCAGAGGACGAACATGGCGGGCATCATCTGCAGCGCGCCGCGCAGCCCGCCAAGCAAGAGTGTCGGCCAGCCCGGGCCACCCAGACCAGCGTGCATCACCAATGCGAAAACGAACCCCACGCCACCGCCGATCACGAGCGCCGTGTACGAGTCGCCGTTGCCGAAGACCTGGCCAGCAAAGCGGATGAGATTGTCACTGCGATCGCCGCTGGGCACCGCCCCCAATCCGGTCACCACCAGCACCAGGGCCACCGAAGCGATGCAAGCGACCACGGGCACGACGGCTGCCAACCACAACCAACGCGGTCGTCGCTCAGTGGTCTCGTCCGGCAGTTCTGGCTGCGCAATCGCCTCTGCCTCGAGCTTTCGCATCAACCCGAAATCGCGTCCGGTGATCGCGATCATCATCACAAAGACGAGCGTCAAACAGGGATAAAAACGATAAGGGATCGAATGCAGAAACAACTCGAATGCGGCTGCCGGATCAGTCACGCCGCCATCGCGAAGCCCGTCGGCCATGTAGGTGATTTCGGTTGCCGCCCAAGTGCTGACGATCGCCAGTCCCGCTACGGGCGCCGCGGTGGAATCGACGAGATACGCCAACTTGGCTCGCGAGATGCCATAGCGATCCGCCGTCGAACGCATCGTGCCGCCGAGCAGCAACGTGTTGGCATAATCGTCAAAGAAGATTAATAAACCGCTCGTGGCAATCATCGTCTGGGCGCCGCACCGAGAACGAATCCGATGCGACACTCGTCGGATCAAATCCCGCATGCTGCCGCCGATCTCGAGGACGCCGACCATCGCACCGAGAAGCAAGCTGAACGCGAACGCCTGCACGTGAGGCCAATCCCGAATCGAGTCAGCAATCGCCAACGCAAAGATCTTCGGGACGGTGATCCAGTCCGCCTCCGACTCGCGGAAACCGAGGAGTACCGCACCGACAAAGACGCCTGACGCCAAAGGTGCGAGCACC
>JBBSJZ010000046.1:0-18373 GCA_038256795.1 Pirellulales bacterium
CCGCGGAAGTCGCGCCGACGCTCCGCGAACGAATTTACGAACTGCCGAATTCGGATGCTGCCAAAGCGATGGCGGAGCGGCCCAGCCCGGAGAGTTTCGCATCGCTGGCGATTCCCGATGAACCGACGATCGGTCTTGACGCGATCACCGCCGTCCCCCGCGGAGCGGCAATTTTAAAGTCACCCTCGGGGCAATCGGTATCACCAGTGGGTCCGAGCGATTCCGGTGTCAGCGACGCGCCCGAGCGGCTGCGGCGTGCCGGTTTGGCGGACGAAGAGTCGGGGCGTGCCGGCGTAGCGACCCATGGCGCGATCGCGGGAAGCAAACCGCGAAAGCGTGGGATGAGTGATCTTTACGCGGGTACGATTCGCACCTCACGGATCACCCCCTGGCTCGTCTCTTTGGCGCTCGCGGGTGTACTGCTATTCGCATTGTCCCAAATTTTCTCGCCGCTCTTGAATTCGCGCACGGCCAAAGAAGACGACGACTCGATCGCGTACACGCAATCGCTTCCCGCGGACAATGATGATCCCTTGTCGGCCTCGCAATTGGACTCGCCAGGAATTGAAATCGAAGCACCCGAGGAGTCCACCCCAGCGATGGAGGCGGTGGGTGCTCCCGTGGTCGCGCCGCAGCAAGCTGCCGTCGACATGAATGCGGACAAGCTCGCGAACGTCGAGCCGGCTCGCGGAGATCTTGCGTCGATGGAGCCCGATGCCACGACGCTGCCGCCGCCGGTGACGAATGACGCGTCGGCAGAACTCCCCGGTACTGGTCCGGCGACACCGCAAATGCCGATCGCTGATCCGGGAACGAGCGTCACCATCCGGCCTGCGGGAGCGGCAACGACGGCGCTCGATCCCACCGCATTGGCGATGGCCGATATGCCAACCCAGGGCGATGAGGCGATGCCGCCAGAACCAAAAAACTTGGTCGAGCCAGCGGAACCGGCGGCCGGCACTTCGGATGCCGCTGCGGCCGGCAAGAATGATGTGGTGAAGCTCGTCAACGGTAGGACGCTCGTCACCGCTCGCGGTCCGCAAGGCGATTGGCGGCTCGTCGCTCCCGACGCGGGGATCGAAGCGGAAACGGAGATCGTTTGTGCGCCGACGTTTCGCGCGCGATTGGAAACCAACGACGGACTCAATATCACGATGGCGGGACCGACACGGCTCGCGTTTCTACCCGACGGAGATAACTTGGCGTTGTACCTGGCGAGCGGTCGCGTGCTGCTTCGTCACAAGACACCGGGCACATCCGTCACGCTTTCACTTGCGGGCCGCGTGATCACAATCACGCTTGGTAGTGCCGATTCGATCGTCGCGATTCACTTGGACCATCGCCGTAAAGCCGGGGCCGATCCACTCATTAATGCTTCGCGTCTTCGCACCGCGACGCTGATGATCGTGCAGGGTGTCGCGGAGATGACGAGTTCCAAAATGACCAATCAACTCGACACCGGCCAGCAATGGCAAATTGTCGGCGACAAAGAACCCGTGCAAACGGTCGCCAAAGAGATCGAAGAATGGATTGACGAACCCGATCCGAACGAGTCTTCGCTCGAAGCACTGGCTCGAAGCGGATTATTGTCAATGATTGGGGGCGACCAGTCGCTCGAGTTGGAACTGCGGGAATCGATTCCATTCCGCCGCGCCGAGGTCGGATCTCTCGCCAGTCGAACTCTTTTGAGGATGAGTTTTGGCGATATTTTTTTCGGCAACGACGGGATGCTCAACCAACCACGCCAAAAAGTCTACTGGGACGATCATTACACCGCGCTCCTGTCCGTGGTGAACGAAAGCGTTCAATCGGCCGAAGAAGTACGTCGCGCGATCACGCGAATGGAAGCTGCCGAAGGGGAACAATTATTTGGCTTGCTGGTCGGATACTCGCAAGCACAACTCAAGGGCGGCGCCGACTTCAAGCTCGTCGAAATGCTCGATTCACCTTCCATGGCCGTACGGGTGCTGGCGCTCCAGAATCTGCGTCAAATCACGGGCACGACACTGAATTATCGTGCCGAGCAAGACAATGCGATCCGCCGCTCGGCCGATATCAAGAAGTGGGAAGCACGAGCTCGCAAAGGCGATATCCGCTGGCCTGAGAACGCGGACGAGATTGTGCATTGAGGGAGTTTCAATGATTGCGTCCGCATCTGCGAACTGCGAAACTGAACCTGTCTCGTCGTTTCCACGCCTCGTCCGCTGTGTGCTATTCAAGGTGGTTCGATTATGTTGCTCTCACGCCAGTTCTCGTTCGTCGTCGCCGCATTTCTCCTGACGTTGCCCGCGTTGGGGCAAGATCCGTTTGCCACGCCCAAGAGAGCACAGGACCCGTTTGGCTCACCCCGGCCGGTGCAGGACCCGTTTGGCGGCCGTTCGGCAGCCAACGATCCCTTTGCTGCACCGCCCACCCAAGGTCGTCCATCCGTGGCGGCTGCCCTGATCGCCAGCGACGCACAATCCGATCAGGATGCTCGACAATTGGGGTTGAGTGCGGAGCAGTTTATTATCGCTGAATTGGCCCAACCGGTAACTCAGGCCTTCGTGGAAGAACCGCTGGAGTCAGCATTGCGTGTTCTCATGGATCAATTCGACATGCCGTATGTGATTGATACGATGGCACTCGAACAGCTGGGATTGGCCCCTGATACCGCAATCTCGGTCAACTTAAAAAATGTCCGCTTGCGCAGCTTCTTAAATATCATGCTCGGCGCCATCGACTGTACTTACGTCATTAAGAATGATGCGCTCATCATCACCTCAAACGAACGAGCGACTGAGATGCCCGTGCTCAGATCGTACGCGTTGCCGCAACCACTCGGAGAGAAGTCGGAGAAAGTACTTAACGCATTGATCACGACCGTGACGCCAGAACTGTGGGACGCCTCGGGCGGCCCTGCCCATGCGGCAATTGTCGAGCACGTGCTCGTCGTTTCAGGCACCGAGCAAGTCCATGAGTCCGTCGTCGAATTTATCGCCCAGCTGCAAGCTGCTTTTAAACGTTCGACTCAACCCTAGCAACTAGCAACTAGCAACTAGCAACTAGTGAGTGGCACTGACACACACAGAGCATTGAGCCCATGGATAACAAGGCGACGGTTTGATGGGCAGTGAGCCTGGTAATTGGTTCGTGCGAGACGATTTCGACGTTGTGGGTCCGATCACCGAAGCGGCGATGCGCAAGCGCGTGATGGCTTCTTCCAGCCCGACCCTGTTTGTCCGTCAAGGCGAAAGCGATTGGCACGCCGCTGACGCAATTCGACTCAAGTTCGCTGAACTCGCCGCCAACGGAATCTACGTCAAATTCGACGGTGTCCCCCAGGGACCATTCACGTTTACCAGGGCCTACGAGATACTGGTTTCGGCGCCTACAAACGGGACCGAAGTTCGCACCGGCGTTAGCGGTGTCTGGTTGCCAGCCGAAGTATGGCTCGGCAAAGTCCACGAACTCAAACGACAACGCGCAGCTCTCACCGAACCGGCGATCCCGGTCGAGATGGAGAGTGAGCCAGAGCTAGAAACGATGAGCGCTGCGGCTCGCGCGGCCGCATCGATGCGGAAGACGTTTCATCTGGCGGATAACAGCAAGCAACCGATCAGTCCCCGAAGCAAATGGGCGATCGGCGTTTGTCTCGCGGTCATCGGCTTCGGGTTTGTCGCTTGGGTCAACATCCGCGGTTACCAACGACGACACCTCTCCGCGATCTACACGATCGACGCTGGCTACGGCAATTGGCAACGTCCACCGATCGACCCGGCGCGTGAGGTCACCGCAGCACCGCTCAAGGTGGTCGCCGGGATGTTGTTCCGTCCCACCTTCGACACGACACTTGGCATCGTCAACGGTGGCACCGCGTTCGCCGCCAAAGTGCCCCAACGAGAGGGGATGCTAATCCTCAGCTCGCTGCAACTACTCGGTCCCGCCGGCGGTCTTAAAAGTGTGGCCACGGCTCAGCAATGCAAGTCGCTTACACTGACGGATTGCCTCGCGGGCCCGCCCGCCGTCGTCGTTCCGATGCAACCGATTACGCTCACGAAGTCGGCCGCCTTCCCTGAATACTCGGTTCACGGCGATGTTCTCATTGCGATCGTCCCGGAGAACGCCCTGGGAACTAGTCCTGCGTTGTCGCTCTCACCCGAAATTCCCAAGCTCGGTGACCCCGTCTGGCTCGTCGCCGACGTGATCAAGCACGACTCATTGAGCCATCGCGCCCGCGTTCTCAGCATCGAGGATGATTGGATCGTCTATGCCTTCGAAACCCCAGTCTTGGCCTTGCAAGCGACCAATGGCGCCCCGGTGATGAATGCATCCGGAGACGTGATCGCCATCCACAGCGGCGGCGGCGAAGATCATGGCCGAACCATCGGCGTTGGATCTCCCGTCGCAAAGTTCTTGGACTACCTCCTCACTGAGCTGTAATGCAGCTTCGGTCGAGCAACAGTTGTCTCTCGACAGGTGAGCGGTTTTGGCGCCAGCCACCGGCGAGTCCCTGGCGAGAAAATAAATCTACGGCGGGGGGCTAGCCCCAAAACCGCTCATTGACCCAGCAACGTTTTCATGTCGACTGTTCTGCTCACTCGCTATTGGCGGTGGACTCTTCCCGAAAAGAGTTTGGATCGCTCGCTATGGGTTCAAAGTCCAGAGCGATCGCGGGCGAGGAATCGGCTGCGTCGAGGGCATCCAATCTTGTTACAATGGGGCTCGGTAGATTGGTCGTTCATGGGTGCCACACCGCCCCCGTCCGCTTTCGCAGGAAGTGCTCGCAGCATGCTTTTGTTTTTTAAGACCGCGTTATTCATTTTGATTACCTTGTCATCAACGTTCGCGTTGGCTCAAGCTAAGGGGAAGGAAGCCAAGAAACCGGCGCCGAAAAAGAAGCAAACGGTTCCTGGTGAGACGACGGGCGCTAACGTGGCGACGCCCATCGAGCGGATTACGGTGGCCAAGGATTTCGACGTCGAGCTGATCTATTCGGTGCCGGGAAAGGACCAGGGTTCGTGGGTCAATTTGTGTGTGGACCCCAAGGGACGCTTGATTGTCAGCGACCAGTTCGGAAGTCTCTATCGATTGACGCCACCCGCACCCGGTGAAACGCTTCGGTCCACGGACGTGGTGAAGGTTCCCGTCGATATCCGCGCCGTCAATGGGATGCTCTGGGTCGGCGACGCTCTCTATGTGGGCGTGAACGACTACGAATCAAAAATTCCCTCAGGTCTGTATCGCCTCACGGATACCGATAGCGATGACAATCTCGATCATGTCGAATTGCTGCGCGAGATCGAAGCCCGCGGGGATCACGGCGTTCACGCCTTGGTGCGAAGCCCGGACGGCGAATCGATGTATCTGGTGTGCGGCAACGGCAGCAAGCTGTCGCACATCGAAGCTTCGTCGCCCGTCGCACAAGTTTGGGGCGAAGACCATTTGTTGCCACGGTTGCCCGACGGTCGTGGTTTCATGCGTGAAGTGATGGCACCTGGCGGCGTGATCTATCGCGTGTCGCTCGATGGCAAGAAGTTCGAAGCGTACGCGAACGGATTTCGTAACGTCTTTGATGCTGCGATCAATCGTGACGGTGAGCTGTTCACCTACGACGCCGACATGGAATATGATTTCAACACGTCGTGGTACCGTCCGACACGGATCAATCACGTCGTTAGCGGTGGCGAATACGGTTGGCGAAATGGTGCCGGAAAGCGGCCCGCGTTCTATCCTGATAATTTGCCCGCGGTGCTCGACATTGGGCCCGGATCGCCCACGGGCGTGACGTTCGGATACGGGGCCAAGTTTCCGGAGAAGTATCAAAACGCTCTCTATGCGCTCGATTGGAGCTGGGGCAAGTTGTACGCGATCCATCTCGAAGAGGACGGAGCGACGTACAAGGCGACCAAGGAAGAATTCATCACCGGTGCGCCGCTGCCGATCACGGATGCGGTGATCGACCAGAACGATGGTGCGATGTACTTTGCGATCGGCGGACGAGCGGTGCAATCGGGCTTGTACCGTGTCACTTACGTAGGAGCCGAGTCAACGGACGAGGTCCCGCATGAGGCGCACCACGATCCGCTCTTCGCGCTGCGAAAACAACTCGAATCGTTGCACGGCCAGCATGATGCGGGTGCTATCGATCTGGCGTGGCCACACCTCGATCACACCGACCGCTTCATTCGCTTCGCCGCTCGTACCGCGATCGAACACCAACCTGCGGACCAATGGTCCGAACGTGCGTTCCAAGAAAAGAATTCGTCGCTTCAAGTCGAAGCATTGATGGCGCTGGCTCGTGTTACCGGAGTGTGTCCCGAGCATCGGACTCAATCGACATCCGCGGTTGATGACGCGATGGGGTCACGTCTCTGGGAGCAATTGCTGGCGATCAAGGTCGACTCGCTCGATCACGCGCGCCAGCTCACTTATGTCCGCACCCTCGAAATCACCGCCAATCGTTTCGGTCGACCGGAGCCCGCGATCACGGACGCGTTGGCAGCAAAACTGGATCCGCTGTTCCCGGCCGAATCAGCCGAGCTCAATTGGCTGCTTTGCGAGACGCTCGCCTGGCTCGAGTCCCCAACGGTTGCTGCGAAGGCGATGGCGTTGATAGAGTCTTCACCGACTCAAGAAGAACAGATCGAATACGCACGATCGATACGCTTACTCAAGGCAGGTTGGACGCCGGAGCTTCGCAACGAGTACTTTGAATGGTTCCTCAAGGCTGCGAACTACCGCGGCGGGTCGAGCTTTGAGAAGTCGATCGAGTTCATCCGTAATGACGCCGTGGCCTCGTTGCCGGAAGCTGAAAAGCTGGCAATGGCGGCGTTGCTGAAGCGCAAGCCCGAGAAAAAATCAGCTCTCGAGAATTTGGGTGAGATTTTTGTGGGACGAACACCAACGTCATGGTCACTCGAAGAGCTTTCCGAAGCCACCAAGACATCTTTGGAGGGTCGCGATCTCGACAATGGTCGCCGGATGTTTGCGGCTTCCGGTTGCTATGCGTGTCACCGCTACGACAACCAGGGCGGGATGACGGGTCCCGACTTGACCTCCGCCGGGCGTCGTTATTCCGCTCACGATTTTCTCGATCAAATCATCCATCCGAGCAAAGTGATCAACGAACAATTCTCGTCAATCGTCGTGCTCACCGACGAGGGTCGCGTCCATACCGGCGTTGTGGTGAACCTCAGCGGCGATTCGATGACTCTCAACACGGATCTATCCGACCCGAATCAACGTGTCACAATCGACCGTACGAGCGTGGAAGAGTTGACGGTGTCCACGGTTTCGTCCATGCCGGCTGAGTTACTCAATCGAATGGCCAAGGACGAGATCCTCGACCTTGTCGCTTATGTTTTGAAGAGCGAAAAGTGATATCGAGGGTCATGCCGCATCCGACGCGTGAAGTGCGAATGGAATCGAACTTCACGCCAGCGATGACATTTCCGGAGTCTGAATCGTCTCAGGCATCCGCGTCGTGATGGCCAGATTACCGCACTTGCGTCGCACCCGGTGCTTGGGCGGTCGCTTCAGCTTCGTCGGCGGGTGGTTGATACATGTCACGAAGAACTTTGAAATCCGCTGGTGGTTTCTCATCAATGAAGCTGCGTAGGAATGCTTGCATGCCAGCTCCGATGCTGTTTCGCTTCACTTCATCGAACTGGTAATGATCCCATTTCGGCGCCAGCGTTGCATCAAAATTGGGCGCAAAAAGTCGTAGCATGACGGGAGTAAACGTGCCCGTGTTCAAAGCGATTTGCACCACTTTGTACTGGGCACGGTCCACTTGTCGCTTCGGCCAAGCTTCGAGCATGATTGTTTGTGCATCGGGCGATGGGACTTCGCGGACCCAGTAGCGTTCTTGAATTTGACGCTGGTCAAGATTGAACACGAACGGCAGCGGGCTGTTGAAGATTTGCGTGCCTTGCATGTTTGGCGGCAGCTGCTGGATCTTGCATTCCTTGTTGCCACGATCGAACTCGAGCAACTCCTTGCCGTTGCAAACCCAGTGCTCGCCAAATTGGCCGGGTTGCTCTGCATAGTCGGGCTTTTGAACGCCAGAGCCGTCGTCAGGCTTGGTGCCGTTATAGAAAACTTTGCGGTCGACTCGAAACAAGCCTTTGTCCGGTGCCATGTAGCGAATCACGCCTTCACCGAGGGTCGCGTGAACGCCAGCGGGCGCCGCGAACGAGTCGAAGTGCCACACCTTGAACTTGCACTCGAGTGTCTTGGTGTCCTTACTTTGGCCTTCCCAAGCATTGAGAATTTGCTGCAACCGCGTGAATTCTTCTTGCGTCAGCGCGGCGAACGGTTGCCCGTTCGGACCGAGTGAAGCTTGCTGCTGCGCGTTGCCCTGTTGCTGCGCCGCAGCTTGCTGTTGTGCTTGTGCCGTGGTGGCGGTCGCCGAAAACATCAACACGACGGGTGCCGCCGCGAACAGGTGGAAGGCCAGGGCACCGAGTGCCTGGGGCCGAGTCAGTCGCATCATCCGTGACGCCTGCATTGAGTAGTTGGTGAACCCGAAACGTGATCGACAGCCGTCCGTGACTGGCCGATTCGGTGTCACATTAGCAAGATCTCGCCGCTCCGCGGAAGATTGAAAACATCGTGATGGGTGACTGTTCACGACCAATCCATAAGATTCTCGGTCGTGAGGCCGTTTTTAAGGGCGGTTTTCTCCAGCAAGCTTTTCGAGTGGGGAGAGGGAAACCAGCGGGAGTTGATTTCCGGCGGCTCCTAGACACTGTTCGCGAGATCGAACAGGTGTTTCACGCTACGGCCGCTGATGGTTGCCTTTGCCAGCAACTCGAGAGCGACATTGTCGAGCGCTAGTGCATGGCCAATGTCATCGAGCAGGTATTCGGTCTTGTCGATCATGCGGCTTTGCAAACGTTCAAATTGCCGCTGCGACGCCGCTCGCGTGCACAATAACCGCTTGACCGCGCGAAGGTCTGCGGCGGCACTATCGTAGCAATAGGCACCGGTGTACCTGGCCTCAGCGACCATTCCCGCGAGCAATACCAAGACGTCGTCTTCGAGAGCGTCCTTGGTCGACTTCGCCCGTCCCTTTTTCATTTCGCAAATGCCCAGTCGCGAGCCACCACCCTCTAGCTTACCGGGTGTGATGGTCACTTTTTGGACGCGACGACCGAGCACCATCGCCATCACCGCGTGCCCCGCTTCGTGATACGCCGTCGCCATCAATGGGTCGATCTCCCTCTCGCTCATTTCTGTAATCCATCCCTCACTTCGGCGCGGGTAACTCTTCGGCGACACCCTCGGCAATTTCTTCCGCTTCCCCATCGAGGACGGAATGACCAAGATCACGGGAGGGTAATGTAGCTTCACGGGGTTCCGCTGTGATGACGTCTTCGCCGACAAGTTCGATCGACGGCGCCGACGCCACCCAAGCTCTTAGAGATTCGTGGGTTTGCCAAAATCCGTCGATCGACCATATGTGATTGAGCCCATCGCTTCCCGCCATGCCTTCGTAATTGCGAAGCAATTCGGCGAGCGAGCCAGGAGGTTCGTTAGCATCGATCGCGACGATGATTCTGTCAGGGTTCAAGTAGTTGAGCCAAATGTCGGCGTCCAAATGTCGCATCGACAAACTGTCGCGAAGCCGCACGGCGGCCGAGCGCAATTTGTCTCGTGGCGAAGCTGGCTCGGTGAACGGATCGGGCTCCGAATATGAGGTCGTGATGATTGCGTTCGCATCGATCGGGGGAGACGAGTCGAACACGGGTAATTGCGAGATCGGTTCGGATCCGGGTTGCCAGGGCGTCGAGTCATAGGACGACGACGGCGCGAAGTACTGCGGCGCCGGTGCAACCCCGATGGGTTCCATGATCACGGGAACTGCAACAACGGGAATTTCGTAAACAATTCGCGGACGATAGACGACAACCGGTGCTGCGTAACCGTAATGATAAACGGGTGGGGGCGGCACGATACCAAAGAGCCCAGTATTCAGACTCGCACCGGGTGTTTGCACGCGCGTGCCCAGCCCGAACGGCAGCACGTCGACGGACCCGCGGGGCCCGCGAATACTCACGCCGCCCAGGGGGCCGACGCGAACGAATTGTGCTTCTGCGGAGGCGCTCGCCAGCACGCTCAAGCCGATGATCACCAGCGAATAAAGACGAGCCATCAAAATCACCTTCGGAGATACGGACGTAAGGGATCTGTGGTTCCCCTCAGCCTGTCTTGGCGGCGTGGGAGTTCCAAACGATGTTTAAGGAATCGTGTGACCATTATAATTCGTGTTCTTGCTAGGGCGAGAAAACGCTCACTTTCGCGCACATCAATCACGTTGGTGCTCGGTTACAATATTCGTTTTTCAGGCCTGAAAACTCACTCCGCACCTGCAGAAACCGATGCCGAACCGATACCTGATTCCGCTTTTCGTCGCCATGATCTCTGTTACCGGTGCAATCCTCACCGCTCAAGATTCGGGTGGGACGGACAAGTCCGATCGTGTTCCGAGCCAACCTCGTCGCCAGATTCTTAACGCAGCCGTTCAAGCTCACTGGGCCAACGAGGATCGGCATCTCTGGTATCGCCGCGAAAATCTCGAGCCGATCACGGATACGACGACGAGCGAGTTTGTGTTGGTGGATACGAAATCGGCGACGCGTCAGGTATTTTCGAGCGAGGCGGCACTCAATCACGCGCTCGGGATAAGCGTCCAAGAGGCTTCAGCGAACGATCCCATCAAGCGATTGTCGAATTTCGAAGCGAGTCCGCGTCGATCGACGGATACGGGCGAAGAAACGTCGATTCGATTCGTCAATGAAACGGATGCGCCGCTCGAGTTGGTGTGGATTGATGCCGCCGCAAGACCGACGACTTATGGCAAGGTCGAGCCCAAGGCGGCGCACGACCAGCACACGTTTGCCGGGCACTTGTGGATGGTCAAGAATTCGCGGGGCGACGTGCTCGGCTTTGTTCGCGGCGAATCGGATCCAGTCGTCGCCGTGTTTGATGCCTCAGTCCCGGTCATGGAGGCACGTCGGGCCGAGCGACGCCGCCGCACCGACGCGTGGCCATCACCCGATGGAAAGTGGGTGGCGGAAATTGAGCAAGGTCGCGTGCTGCTGCGATCCAGCGATGATGCGACGACGTCGAAGCCAATCGAATTAGCCGTTGGCAGTGAAGCTGAGCCATTCGAGATCCTCGATTGGTCACCGGACTCAGCGAGTCTCGTTGTCGCTCACGTTCATCCCGTTGAAGTCAAGGAAGTGCATCGCCTTGAGTCATCGCCGCGGGGTGGTGGTCGCGCGAAGCTGCAATCGAGTTCGTATCTCTTGCCGGGCGAGCCGATGACGAGCTACGACATCGAGGTGATTCGTTTGCCGAAGAACGAAGATACTCCGGAGCGTTTCAAACCATTCGCAGAGGCCTTTGACTTCGGTCGCCCCCGCGTGCGATGGATCGACGACCACCGCTTCCTCGTCGAAAAGATTGATCGCGGTCACCAGAGATTTCGACTCTTTCGTGTCGACACACTCGGAGGTGAAGCGACAACCATTATTGATGAGAAGAGCGACACGTTCGTTTGGACGATGCACGGCCCAGCGATCACGATGACGACGTACCTCGATGAATCACGTGAAATGATCTACGCGTCGGAGCGAAGTGGGTGGAGACATCTTTACTTGGTTAACTTGGAGGCTGACAGCGGCCCGACACCCCCAACCACTCTCACCGAAGGCGTTCAAGCGGAGGATGGATTGACGGTGGAAGGATCGGCGGCTGGGATTCCGATCACGAGCGGCGATTGGGTGGTGCGATCGATTGAGCGAGTCGACGAGGTGAAACGCCAGATTTGGTTCACAGCGAGCGGCATGAACGCGGATCAAGATCCTTATCTCTTGCACCATTATCGCGTCAATTTCGACGGTACTGATTTGGTAACGCTGACCCAGGGAAACGGGACCCACTCGTTGCAGTACTCGCCGACCGGCCAGTTCTACATTGATTCGTTCTCGCGCGTCGATGCGGCTCCCGAAAACGAACTGCGTCGAAGCAGTGACGGGTCGCTCGTTCGGAATCTCGAGGTGGCCGATACGACGCGACTGACGGCTGGCGGTTGGCGGGCTCCGGAGGTGTTCAGTGCTAAAGGCCGCGATGGCGTGACCGATATCTGGGGCTTCATCGCACGACCACGAGACTTTGATGCGAGCAAAAAGTATCCGGTGATCGAGTACATCTACGCCGGCCCGCACGATTCACATGTACCCAAGTCGTTCTCGCCGACGGACTGGTACAGCGCCCTGACCGAGCTCGGATTCATCGTTGTTCGCATTGACGGGATGGGCACGGCGAATCGCAGCAAGGCGTTCCACGATGTTTGTTGGCACAACCTCAAGGACGCCGGGTTCCCCGATCGTATCGCGTGGATGAAGGCTGCTGCCCAGACGCGGCCGTTCATGGACTTGGGCCACGTGGGAATCTATGGCACCTCCGCAGGCGGACAAAACGCAGTCGGCGCGCTGTTGTTTCACGGTGACTTCTACCGCGCTGCCGCAGCGTTCTGTGGTTGCCACGATAATCGCATGGACAAGGCTTCTTGGAACGAGCAATGGATGGGATATCCGGTGGGGGAGCACTACGCCGAGTCATCGAATATTGATAACGCAGCCAACTTGCAGGGCAAATTGTTTTTGATGGTCGGTGAACTCGATACCAACGTGCCACCGGAGTCGACGCTGCGATTGGCCGACGCATTGATCGCGGCGGAAAAGGACTTCGAGATGCTGGTGATGCCCGGTGTCGGGCATAGCGATGGCGGAGCGTATGGCCAACGCCGAATGCGTGACTTCTTTCAGCAACATTTGCAAGGCATCGAAACACCCGATCGCAACGCGGATCATTCTCGCAATGAATCGACCTCGCCACCGGACGGCGTGAAGTCGAAGCCGGAAAAGTCGGCGACGGAGACGGAGACGGAGACGGAGCTGACGAATCTGGATTCGCCCAATCGTTCGCGAACGCTCGCACAACATTTCGAGGCAGATCGCGGCAGCCTGGATCGGTTCTACAGCGTTTCGTTTTCGCCGACGCGAACAAATCGTCTGCAATCGTTCTTCGCGAGTTGGCTCGTCGCGCTCACTCGACTCGACGTTGCGGGGTTCACCACAACCGAGCAAACGTCGCTTGCGGAACTCAAGGAAAAAGTGACGAAAGGGCTCCGTCAATTGAAACATGCGTCAAAGGCGTATGAGCAATTGTGCCGAGATGCTCCATTTGCCAAGCGCATCATTGAACTCGCTGAGGCCCGCCAACGTGTCGATGATCTCGATCCCCGGCGGGTTGCCCAGACGTGCGATGAACTCGCGATCGAAATCGCCGCCGCCAACACCGAGTTATCCATTCAATTGCCACCCACCGAGACTGCGGAACGTACTCAGCTTGAATTGCTGCGGCGATCCGCTGTGGAACTCGAATCGCACTTGGGATCGTGGTACTCGTTCTACGATGGCTACGATCCAATGTTCACCTGGTGGGTCGCGCGGCCTTACCAGGATGCCAAAGGAGAGCTTGCAAAGTTCATTCAGTCCCTGGAACTCGCACGCGGTGAAGACCTTGTTGCGAGCGAGGCGGCGGAGCAAGATGTCGACCTCGATTTTGATGTTAACTCGGTGGCAAACCAAGAATTGCCGCTGCCCGATTTCGATGAGATGCTGAAGTATCAACCTGGAGTCGTTGCCAGTCTGATTGATCGTTACGAAGCACTTCGAAAAGCCGAGCGACAAAAAAGAGACGCGTCGTCACGCGGAGTGAAACCGAGCCCACGCGAATCAATGCTTAATCAGTCGACGCTAGAACGACTCGAGTCCATGGACTTTGCCTCGCTCGCCCGAGGTGATCGTGTGGATTGGTTGCTGCTGCGCACCGAACTCATCGACAAAGTCGCCAAGGCAAAACTACCAGTCTCCGACTCATCCTCGGTAGCGCTGTCACAAGATCCAACGGCGCTCGTCGGCACGCCCGTGGGTCGGGAAGTGATCGAACTCGATTTGCAAGCAGCGATGATCGCTTACTCCACCGACGAGTTGATCAAGATCGCGGAGCGAGAGGCATCATGGTGTCGCCAGGAGTTGATTGAAGCAGCCCGCGAAATGGGCTACGGCGACGATTGGAAAGCCGCCGTCGAACACGTCAAGACCCTGCATGTTGAGCCGGGCCATCAACCCGCGATGATCCGAGAATTGGCGAGCGAGTCGATCGAGGCGCTTCGTGAAGGCGGTTGGATCTCCATCCCGCCGATCGCCGTGGAGACGTATCGGATGCAAATGATGTCACCGGAGCGACAACTCATCAGTCCGTTCTTCTTAGGCGGCGAGTCGATTATCGTGTCCTACCCAACGTCGACGATGAAGCACGGGGATAAGTTGCAAAGCATGCGCGGGAACAATCGGATGTTCGCCCGCGCGACGGTGCATCACGAAGTCATCCCGGGACACCATTTGCAAGGCTTCGTCACCGGTCGTTTTCACCCGCACCGCGGGCGATTCTACACCCCGTTCTGGGGCGAGGGCTGGGCCGTTTACTGGGAAATGTTGCTTTACGAAAGGGGCTTTGCACGCACACCCGAGGAGCGAATCGGTTTTTTGGTGTGGCGATCACATCGGTGTGCGCGGATCCTTTTTTCATTGAGTTTTCATCTCGGCCGAATGACACCCGAAGAATGTGTCGACTTGCTCGTGGAGCATGTCGGCTTCGATCGCAACAACGCGGCCGCCGAAGTGCGACGTTCCATCGGCTCGGAGTACTCACCGCTGTACCAAGCCGGCTACATGCTCGGCGCGCTGCAGTTGCGCGAACTCCATCGTGAGATCGTTGAGGGAGGCAAGATGACCGAGCGTGAATTTCACGACGCGGTGCTGAGGGAGAATTACATGCCGATCGAATTGCTGCGAGCATCGCTCACCGGAATACCACTGGAGAAGGACTTTCGTGCGACATGGAAATGGTACCCATGACTCCGAGTACCGTCCGTAACTTGAGACTTTCTCGGGCGAGCCGTTGAATCACCGTCGGCCAAGGATTGTGCACTGACGACTATCCTGTTCCTAGAGCCTCGATTTCCTTCTCGATCTTGGGCATACGTCCGTAGGCATAGGCGAGCAACTTGATCGGATGGACAGTTTGACGACCGCTGCCATGCTCGATTTGCATTTTGCACGCACTGCACTCAGTCGTCGCACCACCACAGCGGCTATTGCGCATGGCGGAGATCAGTGGCCAACCGATGCGGAGACTATTGCGATAGTTCTTGCGCTGCAATCCCCACACACCAGCCATGCCCGTGCATCCGGCATCGATTTTGTCAACGTCGAGCCCCGGTATCAAACTCAGCAACATTGGCGTCACTTGCTCCGGGTCATTCACTCGCAAATGGCAAGGTTGATGATAGGCGACTTGGCCCGTGATGGTTTTGAAGTCGACGTCCAAACGACGCTCACCGTGCAAAAACCAAAAGAACTCACAAGCCTCGCGTGTGTTGGCGGCGACCAGGTGAGCATCCTCGTCGTCAAGTAAGTTCGGATACTCGTGCTTCAAGCACAATACCGCTGCGGGTTCCGTCGCGATCACCGTGTAGCCTTGACGCACCGCATCGGCAAGCAAACGAACATTGCGCCGCGCGACTCGTCGAGCACCCTTCAAGTCACCGGCCGAAATGCGTGACATGCCACTCGCATGTTGGTTCGGTGGAACGAATAAACCGATTTGGTTCTGCTGCAAAATCTCAGCCAAGGCGCGGCCGATGTCGGGATCGTGATAGTTTGCGTATTGATCGACAAAGTAGACCACTTTGAGCCCACCTTGCTTTGTCGCCTTGGTCCAACGACGGCGATACGCGTAACGCAAGAACGTCTCGCGGTGAACCCTCGGCAATTCGCGAGCTGCCGCCAACCCGAACAACTTTTCGGCCATCCAGCGCGCGAAACGGTTTCGGATGAGCGGATTCGCAAGCCAAGCGACGCGTGAGGCTACCGCCGCCACCGTGTCGATGCGTCCCATGAGGAAATCGGAAAGCGGCAAACCATTGGTAGCAACATATTGTGCTTTGATCTCACCGACAATCTTCGGAATATCAACCGAAGCCGGGCAATCGATTCGGCATTGGTGACAATTGAAACAGAGGTCCGCGATCTCTTTGGCACGTTCGTCGGCCAGATCGCCCACGGGAATCTGGCCGCTGAGAACACCCCGCAACAAATTCGCTTTGGCTCGCGGCGTCGCTTCCTCGCGCGGCGATGCACGGAAGACGGGGCATTGACGTTCGCGATCCGCGGTCGTGCGGCATCGTCCGCAACCGTTGCAAGCTCGCGTTACCTGAGCCACGCTCGCACCGGCCGGCCAGTTCTGCAGGACTGGCAATATTGGCACTGCGCCGCCGAATCGCTCGGCCAATGATTGCGTATCCTCATCGGCTTCCGAGAGCGTCCGCGAGCCTGAGGCAATTTCGATGGTGTGATCAGCCGGCCGCAAATTCTCTTCCGGTTTTTGCAGGATCGAGCCGAACAACTTACCGGGATTCAAGCGATGCATCGGGTCGAACAATCGCTTGACTTGGCCCATCGCTTGCCACAGATCACCGAATTCACGTGGTAACAAGTACGAGCGACTGAGCCCGGCTGCGTGCTCGACGCAAGTTTGACCGCCGTGAGCCCAAACAACCTCCGCAATTTCCTCGGATAACTTCCGTAATCGACCCCGATCCGCCGTATTGCCAAGGTCTAAGAACGGTCGCAAATGAACTTGGCCGTGGCCAGCGTGCGAGAAGAACGTCGCGGTCGTATGATTATTTTTGAGGATATCCTGGATCGCCGTAAGCACTTCGGGCAAACGGTCGGGCGGTACCGCGATGTCTTCGGTGAACGGCAGCGGAGCCTGATTCCCCTTGACCCGATACAAGCGGGGGATGACGCGGCGAGAGAGCGCCCAGAACATATCGCGTTCGGATTGTTTTACCGTATCGACGGACGCGAACGCGCCCTCGGTACCACTCGTCAAATCCGACCGAATCACCGACATGCGATCGTACAAATCGCCCAGCGATTCGCCTTGGACTTCGATCAATAACATCGCCTCGGCTTCGCGTGGCAACACGCCGATGAAACGCGCCTCCGTTTCTCGGGCAATTTGAAGCAGTCGACGATCCATCAAGTCGCAAGCGACGACACCGTGACGGCGGGCCGACACCGCCCCGCGGGCGGCGAAATCCAGGCGATGAAAGAACAACAGGATCACGCCGCGGTGAGCCGGAATCACTTCGGTTCGCAACGTCGCCTCGACGACCATCGCGAGCGTACCCTGGGTCCCGACGAGAAACTTAGCAACATCGATTTGCCCGTTATTATCAACGATGCCGTCAAACCGATAGCCGCTTCGAGATGGCGGTGCGGTTGATTGAGTGTCGATGAGCGTCCGAAAGCGAGATCGAATTTCATCCAATCCTCGGGCATAACGGCCTGCCGACGTATCCTCGTCGGGTGCATGCTTGGCAATATCAAGGATGTCCCCGTCACAGGTCACGATCTTCATCGATTCGATCGTATCGCGAGCTGAGCCACTGCGCAAGTAATGGCTACCCGACGCGTTCACGGCGAGCACACTGCCCATCGTCGTGATGCTTCGCGTCGCCGGATCGGGGCCATACCAACGCCCGTGATCTTGCAGCACACGATTGACATCCGCCAGCACGGCGCCACTCTGCACGGTCACTCGGTTGGCATCACTACTGACCGATATGTTCCGCATGTATCGCGAGAAATCGATCACCAAGCCACGGCCGAGCGATTCACCCGCGACTCCACTACCGCTACCGCGTGGGTGAATCGATAATTCGTTGTCTTTGGCGTAACGCACCGTCGCCACGACATCGGCTACCGAACGAGGTCGCACGACTCCGATGGGTGCGATTTGGTAAATACTTGCGTCGGACGCATAGAGTTGTGTCGATAACCGATCACAAAGCACATCACCTCGAACGATGCCACGCAAATCATCTTGAAGTCGCTGGCGTTCGATATCCATGGGTGTTTTTGCGACTATACCTTGCGATTGATCAATCCCAGCACTTCGGCGCGGCTTTTGGGGTCATCACGAAACGCGCCACGCATCGCGCTGGTCAAACACATGCTACCGGGTTTGCGGACTCCGCGCATCGTCATGCAACTGTGAGTCGACTCGATCACCACGGCAACGCCTCGAGCGGACAATCGCTCTTCGATCAGATTCGCGATCGTTTGCGTCATTCGCTCTTGAACCTGAGGCCGCCGAGCGACTTCCTCCACCACCCGAGCCAACTTGCTCAACCCCACGACTTTGCCGCTGGGCAGATAAGCGATATGAGCATGACCAGTGAACGGCA
>JBBSJZ010000047.1:0-18324 GCA_038256795.1 Pirellulales bacterium
CGCGAAGCGGCACTGTGGAGCAAATTACTGCCATTCGTGATGCTGGTGTGGGCGATGACCGGTGCATTCTATCCCGCGATCGACCTGGTCGCCGGCGAGAAAGAGCGTGGGACCTTGGAAACGCTTCTGTGCAGCCCCGCGCTGCGCAGCGAAATCGTGTGGGGAAAGCTTGCCGCCGTGACCACGTTTAGCATGATGACGGCGATCCTCAATGCGGGCAGCATGCTCGTCACGAGCACGTTCGTTTTTCGTCAAATCGGCCTCGGTCCCGACGGCACCACTTTGGGTGCGCCACCGCTCGTGCCGATGCTATGGTTGCTCGTCGCCCTCGTGCCCTTGTCCGCTTTATTCAGTGCCTTGGCGCTGGCGGTTGCCGCCATGGCGCGCAGCAGCAAAGAAGGCCAGTACTACTTGATGCCGCTGATGATGGTGACCCTGCCACTCGTCCTGCTGCCGCTCCTTCCAGGAACGACGCTGAGTACGGGAACCAGTTTGATCCCGGTTACCGGAATGTTCCTACTCGTGCGGGCGCTCGTCGAAGGCCAGTACGCGATCGCGGTGTGGCACTTGCCGATCGTGCTCGGCGTCACCGCCGGTTGTCTCTGGCTAGCCGCGCGCTGGGCACGCCGACAATTCGAGGACGAGTCCGTGCTGTTCGGTGGTGCCGACCAGTGGGAAATGCGTCAATGGGTCCGCCACCTGTGGCGAGATCGTCAAACCGCCGCGACGCCCGCCCAGGCGTTCGCCTGTGGTGCCATCATTCTCGTCGCACTGTTCTTTGGCAAGCTTGCGGTCACCGAGATGCCCAAGGACTTCGGCGCCGTCGCGATGCTCGTGCTAATCCCCCAGCTCGGTTTGATCCTCGCACCGGCTCTCTTGATGGCGACGATGCTCACCACATCACTGCAAAAGAGTCTTCGCATCCGGATGCCGATGTGGACCACATTACCGCTTGCGGTGCTGTTGGGCGTGACCCTGCACCCGCTCTACGTTTCGCTGGCGCAGTGGATTTCGTACACCTATCCGATGAGTGAACAAGCGACCGAGGCGATGCGTCCGTTCGGAGAAATGATTAGCTCGGCACCGTGGTTGTCAGTCGTGTTCCTGATGGCCTTCGTTCCTGCCATCTGTGAAGAACTCGCCTTCCGCGGCTTCATCTTCGGTGGACTCGTCCGTAACCAATCCAAGATGCGAGCCGTCGTGATCACCGCGATCATGTTTGGTGTTTCGCACGGCGTGCTACAGCAATCGATCGCGGCCACGTGCATGGGCGTGCTGTTGGGTTGGGTCGCGCTGCGAACCGGCAGCGTGCTGCCGGGGATACTGATTCACTTCACCAACAATGCACTTTCCGTATCACTCGAAAGGATCTCGACGAGTGAGTGGGAAGGTGCCGGGATCTTCATTCGCCGAACCGCGGAGGGGCCTGAGTATCAACCGTTGTGGATCATCATCGCTAGCGCCGTCACCATCACCGTGCTGCTCTATTTTGGCACGCTGAATGACACGACCGACGATCTCGAAAACGATCTCATCGAAGTCGACGGCCACGTCGCCGATCCCGCCTCGGGACTGCACGCCGTCACCGCTTAAAGGACGTTCGCGTCAATAGCTGACGCTCGCCTTCCGATGCAATTGACCGTCCTTGTACTGCATGTGTTCGAGTTCGGTGTAGAACATCGCCGTCGGATCAATACCCATCGATTCGTTTCGTTCAATCATCTCGCGCATCGGCCCCCGTTGGCCAATCCAAGGCAAAACCACGGTCCAAACCAGCGTCAGCACCGAGGCGGACACGATGAAGGCGAGACGACCTCGCAATCGCTGCGATGGATGGGGGGAAATGTTCATGGCACCGTCACGGGATCAGGAGCGTCCACGGGAACGATCACGGTTTCAATGGCCGTTTCAGGCTCCGCGAACTCGGATTGGACGGAGTCCGCAAACAAGATTCCGAACATCAGGTACGCCATGGCGAGCGTGAGGACGAGGTTCAGCGTTTGACCACAAAGATAGAGCACGAGTGGCTTTCCACCCTTGAGGTATTCGGCATAGTCGGCAAATCGTGTTTCTAGGCCGATGCACACGAATGCGAAACAGAAGAACCACGACCGGACCGTCTTGGTCGCTCCGTCCATGGTCGACTCGACGAGTGCGTCACCGCCACTGACATAACGGCTGATCAATGTGGCGATGATGGATGCGGCAATGAAGCCGAGTACAAATTTCGGGAACCGCTTCCAGATCTCGCTCGCTTGAGGTCGACGACCGTCAGCATCGCGCTCGACGAACGTGACCCAGTAAACGGCGACACCGAACGCGGTCGCGCCGATGAGAATATTTTGAATCATCTTCACGGTCACCGCCGTTTGCTCAGCCGCCTTGCCAAGCGACGCGCCCGCGGCAGCGACGGCTCCGGTCGAGTCCACGGTACCGCCGATCCAGGCACCGCCAACCGTCGGACTCAACCCCATCGCTTGCACCACGAGCGGCATCACAATCATCATCACGACGGTAAAGATGAGTGACATGCCGATGGCCAACGATAGCTCTTCTTTCTTGGCCTTGCAGCTCGCTGCCGTGGCGATCGCCGCAGAAACACCGCATACGGACATGTCCGCACTAATGACCATGTTCAACGATGCGGACGGGATCTTCAGCACACGTTGTCCGAACCAGTACGTCGAGATGAGCACGATCGGAGTGACGATCCAGGCGACGAATACGCCCGGCAAACCCAGCGCGAGCAATCGATCCAGCAGCACTTCGACGCCCATGATCACGAGCCCCGTTTTGACATACAGCTCGGTGCGTAGTGCCGGTCGTAGCCAACCCGGTGTTCCGATCGTATTGCTAATCAGCAAGCCGACCACGATCGCCCACAACGCGTACTCGAGGTTCAAGTGCTTGACCGTTTGCTGGCTCGACATCAGCAGCGCGAGCGTCGATAACGCGAACACCGCGATGAAGCCGACGAAGAACTTGCGGACACAGTAGCCCTGTAGTTTCTGGGCAAACCCGAACAGCACTAGCGACATTCCGAACGGAAGTAATAGCGACGGTAGCGCGTTCGCCAGCGGCGTGATCGGGTCGGACACCCAAGTGCCCGGCTTGCCCAAGTAGGCCTTCCAAGGATGAACTGCGTCGGTGCCGATAATCGTCGCCCAACCACACACGAGAGCGGCGGCAATCACGCCGCCGCCAATCATGATCGCGATCACGTCCTCGTGACGCCAACCCGCCGGAGAACGCGGCTCGGGCAGCGCGGGAGCCGGGGGAAACGGGTCGGAGACAAGGTCCCCATCGAGATTTTGTGACATGTCAAAGAGCGAGGCATTGAAGGAAGATGACCTGGTGAAGGGCACCAGTGTAGCCGCTTCAGTCGCCTCCGGCGCGTGTTCCCAGCGCCGACCAGAGTTCGAGATCCACGTCATCAACGATGAACCGAACCGAGCTTAGGCGACGTCACCGAGTTGCAATTGTCGGCCGTAACGGCGGAGGACCTGGGCTCTCAAGTCGGACCACTGCGGATCTTCGAGTTGCGGGTCGTCGTCGAGCTTCGCCTGGGCGATGTTGCGAGCCACTTGCAGGATTTGTTGATCGCGATGCAGGTCCGCGATCTTCATCGGTGGCATGCCACTTTGTTTGCGACCGATCAGCTCACCGGGGCCGCGCAGTCGGAAGTCGGCTTCGGCCAGCTCGAAGCCATCCTCCGTTTGCTCAAGCACTTTCAGTCGCTCGTACTCATCCGGTGATTGCTCGCCATCGGTAAAGACGCACACGTGACCGGCATGCGTGCCACGCGAGACACGACCTCGCAATTGGTGAAGCTGTGCCAATCCGAAACGCTGGGCACCGAGAATGGTGAGCACGGTCGCGTTGGGCACATCGATGCCGACCTCGATCACCGTGGTGCTGACCAGAATCTCGATGCTACCGCTGGCGAACGAACGCATCACCGCCGACTTGTCATCGGGCGATAGTTTGCCGTGCAGCAAGCCGACTTTGCGATTGGGAAAGATGTCCTGGCGTAATCGCTCATACACATCGAGTACCGAGGAGACGTCTTCTTTCGATTCCGACTCGTCGGTGTCCGTCTCGCTCGTTTCTTCGGCATTGATTCGCGGGGCAACGACGAACGCTTGGCGGCCCTCGGCGAGTCGCTGTTCCACGAATTGCCACCAACGCTCTTTCCAGCCGTCGTGAGCGAGGTAGGTGTGGACTTTACCGCGTCCGGGCGGTTTCTCCCGCAGCGAACTCAGATCGACGTCGCCAAACAACGTCATCGCTATCGATCGCGGGATCGGCGTCGCGGACATCACCAAGCTATGCGGCGCGATACCGCCTTGTCTCAAAGCTACACGTTGCCCGACACCAAACTTGTGCTGCTCATCGATGACGCACAAGCCGAGCTTAGCGAACTCGATCTCGCCATACACGAGTGCCTGGGTGCCGATGAGCAGATCGATATCGCCACTGGCAACTTTAGCCTTCGTTTCTCGCCGCTCGGTCGTCCCGAGGGAACCACAAAGAAGCCCGGTGCGGACGCGGCTTTCGACGAGCATCTTGGTAATCGTCGTGAAATGTTGCCGCGCGAGTACTTCCGTCGGCGCCATCAACACGGCTTGGTGACCGTTGGCGATCGCGAGCAACATCGCGTAGAGAGCGACGACGGTCTTGCCGCTACCGACATCGCCTTGCAACATGCGGTTCATCGGAAATTGGCGGCCCATGTCCTGGGCGACTTCCTGCATCACGCGGCGTTGGTCAGCGGTGAGCGTGAACGGAAATCGATTGATGATGCGGGCATCAATGAGCGGCGACCGAGGCAAGGGTGGCGCGAGTAGATCGCTCGTCAATTGGCGCCGCCGCATCGCCAACGCCAATTGCATCACCACGAGTTCTTGAAAGATCAATCGAGAACGCGCCGCGCGCAGCGTCGTCTCGTCATCGGGATAGTGCAATTGACGAATCGTCGCCGCGATCCCCGGCAAGTCGCCGTCGATCGGAATTCCGATCTGGCGAAGCTCTTCGGCAGCCGTCTTCCGCAGCGACTCCGGCATCACCTCGGCGAGCTGGTCCGCGAGGGCATCGATGCACTCGCGCGAGACACGGCGCAAATCGAGTTGTTTGACACCTTCGGTGAGCGGATAAAGCGGCAAGATGGGAGCCTGTGGTAACCGTTCATCGTCACCGAGCAGCACGACTTTGGGGTGCACAAACTCGAGTCTCAATCCCGCCAGCTTGGGCGTTCCCGAAAGCAGCACACGCTGGCCGTGTTTCAGCGTCTCGGCGCGGAACGCTTGGTTGAAGAACGTCGAGCGGACCGCACCGGTCTCATTCTCAACGAGAATCCCAAAGATCGACTTACCAGGTGTTCGCGAGACGAGTTCTGCATCCGTAATGTGGCCGACGAGCGATGCGGGTTCGCCCTCACGCAGCTCATCAATTCGCTGCGGCGGTGCCGGGAACTCATAGTCCTTGGGGAACAGAAACAACACATCACGGGCGGTTTTCAGGCCCAGTTTCTCCAGCCGCCGGGCGCGGCCCGTGCCCACACTCGCCACGTGTTGCAGCGGCGTCGAAAGCGTTAGCGTTGACTCGGCTGACATGGCTGGGAAGCGAACAACAAGTGCATCGGGGAAACCGATGGATTATCGGGCGAAACCATCGATCTGGGAAGCGGTTACCCGTCTTGAGCCGGAATTGCCAAGGGAGAGAAGTATCACTTCACTTCGATGGCCAAACTCTCGCTATGGCTGTTGAACTCGGGGGCGTACATGCACTGCGCCGTAGCAACGCCGGTTTGGTACTCGCCTCGCAACTGCACGCGCGTCGCATACTCGAATACGTAGGTGCCCTTGGGCAGGTAATCGATGAAGAAGTGACTCGCCGTATCACGCGTGGATTCGTAGTACGCCAACCCGTCTTGGAACTTGTACTGGGATAGCACGTTGATGGGTTCAGTGCCACTACCTCGATGGTCCTTCAAGTGAATGTACTCCATGTCCCGATCCGTCCGGAGCACCACGCGGACGACGAGTTCATCACCGACTGCAAGCGGTCCATCGATTCGATTCAATGTCGGTCCCTGGGCCGTATCTCGCTTGACATAGAGTTGCTTGGTCAGCGTCAGCGGTGTCCCCTCGTGCGGCGTCACCGCGGCGATATCCTCGAGGTATTGCCAATGCACACTTCCCCAAGCGACGCCTTCATCACGCTTCGTCACCACGATCTCGCCCTGTGCCGGGGTGACATCGCCGCCCGTGAATTTCTGGCTGTAGAAGCCCGTTCCAGCCTCAGCATTCTCGGGCTCGATCGTGGCGCCCCCGAGCGATACCGACACCAACTCGTCGGACGCGAGCAGATCACTACCTCTTAGCAGCAGCGCGTAGACCGCGTCGGCCGTCGCCTTGGTCGTTTTCCAGTTTTGAGTTTGTTTTTGCTTGAGCAGCCAGACCTTACAATTTTCGACGGCGACCTTGTCCCCGACCACCTCATCGAACATCTCGATCATCATGGCTTGGGTTTCGATCGGGGCGTGGTACCACCACCATGCCATCTCGGTCTCACGCCAAAACATTCCCATCTCGTCCTCGGTGACACTTCGCTCACGAATCGAATTGACGATTGCCTGGGGCGTTTGCGCGTCACCGAAACGCTTGAGTGCGATGGCGAGTTGGGCTTGTGATTGACGAATGCCGAGCTTCAACCAGTGCCGTTTCGCTTGCGCGAGCCAGTAATCGACGGCTTCGCGATGCTCGGCCGCGATCGGTTGATCCTGCAAGAAAAAACTGCGCCCGTACAAGTAAAACGCCATCGTGGACGACACATTGACTTGGTCAAGACTTTTATTCTTGATGTCGTCATAGACCGAGGTCGCCCAGGCATCCAAACTTTGCAAGGACTTGATGGCGGGCGCGGTATCGACGTTCACGCCGAGATGCCTCAGTCGTCCGAAACCGGTCGTGATGTAGAGAGTGATGTACTGGTTACCGGGTCCGCCGGGGAACCACGACCATGTCCCATCGTCGAGCTGTGACTCGGTGAGCTTCACGAGCGCACGATCGATCTCGGTATCGAGACGATTCTGGTCAAACAGCACCCCGACTTCGCGTCGAGATTGGCTCTCGTCGTTGGCTTCGGCGAGCCAGGGCGTCTCTTCGAGTATCACTGACTTGAGGTCTTGGTTTTTCGTCAGCGGACTCGCCAGTGCCGGCGTCCCACGCCACTGGGCGAATACGCGTTCAATCTTGGGATCACTCGTGACGATGTGCCGAGCGAGTGCGTTGGCATACAAACGGCTGAACGTTTGCTCGTTGCACTGGTACGGGTACTCCATCAAGTACGGCAATGCCAGCACCGCGTACCATGACGGATTGGAAACCATTTGCACCGTCAGCGACTCGTGCTTGAGTGTTTTCGAATCCGCCGACGCGAGCAGTTTGCCGAACTCGAACGACTTCGTTTGTTTTCCACGGATGGGAAGTGCCAACGACTCCGTGATCAAAACCCGCTTGGATAGCACCGGCAGGTAACCTTCCTCGCCATCGGATAGCCGACCGCTCGCGGCCACGGCCTTGTAGGTCAAGAAGCCGATCGCCTCGGGGACACTCAATCGCCACGAGAATGTCTTGGACTCATTCGCATCGAGCGAGAACGCTTGATCGATCGCCGTGTTACCGAGTTTGTCGTCGACCGACTTGCCCGTTCGTGCGTCGGCGAGCGAGAGTCGCACGGTACCGGATTGGTTCGTCGCACTGCGATTGCTGACCTTCACCGTGAACTCGACCGCGTCACCCTCGCGAAGGAATCGTGGCGGGTTGGGTATCACCATCAAGTCCTTGCTCGTCACCACGGTATCGGTGAGCAAACCGGCGCGAAGGTCGCCGTCGTGGGCGAAGCCCATGAATTTCCACTTCGTCAGCGCTTCGGGCATGGTGAATTCCATTCGGACGGTGCCATCCTCGCCAGCGATCAAGTGCGGGAAGAAGAATGCGGTCTCATTCAGGTTGGTGCGTGCGTTGACCGTATCCAAGTCGACTCCGGGTTGTTGCGCTGGCAATTTGTCCGAACCGGGTGTTGCTGAGGTCTCAGTCACGTTGGCGAAATCCGTCAACATCGAGTCGACTGCTATCGCGTCGGCTTCCATCCCCTCGGCTTGCATCGACATCGCGGCCATAGGGGCGGACATCACCGCGCCCCCCATCCCACCACGACTTTTCATCATCATTTCATCGCGATTCCAGAACCCATATCCCCACAGGTTTTGAACCAGTTCCGCCGACAACCTCGCATAAGTGAGCGACTCGTCGACCGCCGTCAAGCCAGGTCCCGTCGGCACGTTCATCGTTTGCAGTTGATTCTCGAACCGCAATTGCAGACTTGAATAATCGCTGCGGAAAACGCCGAAGCCGGACATCCATGCGTGCGGCGCGAACGCGTCGAGCGAAGCGTCGTACAGCGTGGCGACCATTTCCGCAGCCGCCCGCGTCGCATCTTTGCCGGAGATGATCGCGGACCAAGTCTCTTGCTGTGCCGGTCCCAACTTTGAGGTGAAGTGTTGCCACTTGATGTCGAGTTCTTTGTTGGTCCAGGGCACCGTCACCTGATGTGTGGTCAAGTAGGCTCGGTTCTCGCGAATCATCGAGACTCGCACCGTGAAGCCGCCACGCATCGCTTCGGTCACATCTTGCTTGACGGTGACCTGAGTGGCGTCAGCCGCCGTCCAGTAGCTTTGCAGTAACTTGCCGCGGTGTTCGACTTCCACGTAAGCTCGGGCCTCGTCATAGCCGCTACCCCACACCAATTCAAACGTCTCGCCGGGCTCGACCGTCGACTTCTTCACCGCGACCAAATTCGGCACCTGCACAGCCAGTTTCTTGGCCGCTGGATCGAGAACTTGCAGCGGCAGGATCGCCGTGACTTCTTTGCCCAGCGCGTCGCGTGAAGTGAGCAGCACACGATAGACACCTGCGTCGAGGTCGCAAGCGAAACTCGCTCGACCCGCCGCATCGGTTTCGAACATGGATTCAAAGGCGATATCGCCGAGTGGCCAATCGTTCGGATCGGACGAGGCGGGTGACTCCGCATCGTCGTCTGGCGCGAGTAGCCGAAGGTTGCCTCCGCCGAGGCTTGCTCGTGTCACCGACTCGGGCGACTTGAGCGTGTGTACTTTCACGGTCCCCTTCGCGGAGCGAGGTTCACCATCGAGTGAAGTTGTCGAAATTTTCACCGAGACGGGCGCATCGGTCGTCAACCACGGTTCGGTTACCAGCGACGCTTTCATCGTGGTGTACCCGACGTTCACGACTCGCTGCTCAGAACGCGTTTCACCCGTCGTGTCCGTCACGTCCGCATGGATCGTGTAGCGGAACGTGGGCTCACTCTTTTCGCTCGCGGACTTGTCGGGTGCAGCGATGAACGAGATCTCGAAATTGCCGTTGCTCGACGTGATCGTGGTCCCATGAGCGATCTCTTGGCCGACGCCGCCCAAGGTGCCGCGTGACCAGCGACTCCAGTACCACCAACCTGGATACTGGACCTCGCGAACGATGCGCCACGCAACACTCGCGTCACTGATGGAGACGCCGGTGTAAGCGGTGGCGGTGCCGACGACGGTCACTTCGCTGGCGAGTTTGGCGGCTTCTCGGGGCGGCGCAATCGTGACCGCGAATTTGGGTCGCTTGTACTCTTCGACGCGAACCGTTGCCGCGCCGCTCGGTCCTTCATTGACACTCAGTGTCATTGCTCCGGTCAATCGATCGCGTGGCGCGGTGAAGCTACCGCTGAAACTTCCGTACCGGTTCGTTTGCAACGTCGCGCGCTCGATCTCCTTACCGTTGGCATCGGAGAAGACGACCGTGACACGGCGACGATCCAGTGAATTGTAGGTGTCTGAGTTCGCTTCTGCGGAAATACAGATGCCCTTGTACTGGATCGTTTGTCCGGGTCGATAAATGGCACGATCCGTGAAGAACCGCGTTTGCTCGACCGCTTGATCGTTTCGCCCAGCGACGTAGGCATGGATCGAGTCCGCCGACGACAGCGAGTTGCCCTGGTGCTCGACATGCACGAGCACATCGATTTGGCTCTGCGAGGCGAGATTGAACATGCCACTGGCGTCCGTTGTCACCGTCGGCAATGGGGTTCTCGCCAGCCGCGGATGATGCACCAAGCTCCAGGCTCGGACCTTGGCACCCGCGATCGGTTGGCCCGAGATGGCATCGGTAACCATGCCGGCGACGATGCCCGATGTTTGATCACTTCGCATCACGAGCGCGAGTCGACTGACCCAAACTTCGGCCACTTGACGATATTGTTCCGCCGCGGCGAACGACGGCTCAGAACTTGAGAATAGATAGTACGATCCCGGCTTCAAATCCGTCGGCACGGGCAGATTCTCGGTCCGACTCTTGTAGTCCTCGGTCGGTGGCAAATCGGCTGACCAAGCCTGGACCGGTGCTTGACTCAGCAAGCGACGCACTTGCGCATCGTCCAGATATTTTTGACTATACTGATTGCCGCTGACGAACGCGTCGAAGTCGAACTTGATCAAGCGAAAGTAAACGGTTTTAACGTTTCGGTAGGTGACATCGATCGTCGGCAGCGCCGCGTTCCAGACACGTTCGGCTGTGGCACTGATCGACGGTGACTCGATCCGCGCGATGAGGTTACGACAGCGGTTCGCGCCGACACTGTCGGGAAACCGTGCGATCGCGGAGCTGGCGATTTTGTGGGCCTCGACGAACTCGCCCTGCTCGTGCGTCTCGACCGCGAGTGCATGCAAGGCCCGCGTCGAAAGAGGATGGTTCGCATTGGCATCATCAAAGCGCCGCATCGCAGCCATGTAGCGATCTCGTTTATCACTGCCCACCGCGTGATCGTCGCCGAATTGCAAGCGATAGAGATCGGCATCCAATAACGCCGATTTGTCGGTATCATCGAGGTGAAATCGAAGCAGATCTTGGTACAGTTTGACGGCGCGAAGTGTCGGCGAGTTTTCGTCCGAGGTCGCCGGTTGCCAGACGAGAAACTCCGAAACATCGGCAAAGATCGGGCCGCTCGCTTCGAGTTCGAAAGCGTCTTGAATCTTGTTGCCGGCTTGTTCGCCGGCGGCGTAGAACTCAATCGCATTGTGCGCGAGGACATCGAACAGGGTCGGTCGATACGAGGCGGGAGCGTTACCCGATTCCAGCAACAACTCGTACTGTTTGACCGGTATCTTTTTCAATCGTTCACTCGCGGCGAGAGCGTTGTCGAATGAGTCGTGGATCGCCGCCAAAATACGCGTCAGGTCCCAGGTGGTGAAATCGTCACTCGGGGCTGCTGCCGTTTGCGTCCGCTGCATGAACCGCCAACGGTTTTGTTGGAAGTAATGCCAGTACCAATTGGCGAGAATCGCTTCCATGACCGGCTTCATCTCCTCCGGTGCCTTGGCGATCTCGGCCTTCATGCGAATGACCTTTTCCTCGGGTAAATTGCCTTGGACCGACGTTTCCATCACGATCCGCATGGCGATCGCCTTGATGGCTTCGTCGTATTTTTTGGCGGCGAGCGCGCGATCGGCGATCGGTCCGAGGGCTTCGATCGCAGTTTTGGGTAATCCCTTGGCGATGGCGTCATCGACGGCGGCCCATGTCGCCTCGGGCTTTTCTTGTTCGGCCACAGCGACGATGACTCCCATGACGAACGAGAAGATGAGTGAACCAACGAGTAGACGTTTGAGGTCCATGATCCGGCAATCCTGTGTGACGAGCGAGCCCGAGCCTGAGAAGCGATCCCGGTGCTATCCAGGCTAACGAACATCGCCAAGCTTTATTAGGGTGGACCCGTTTTAGCCACTCCACCGCGGATTACACGCGATGCGCCGACTGAACCCCTAGAAAAGCAGCGAATCGGTGGGTGGGTCGGCGTCGACGCTGTGGCGGGTTCGGCTTGAATCGTGTGTCCGCCAATCGAATTCAAGGGGTAACGATTCGGCACTGGCAAGTCCCCCGGCAGCGGCGGCTGGGATGGCGTTGATGACGGCGAGCGCGTCGGCGGCACTGGCGATGCCATTGCCATCGGCATCGTAGAACGCTTCGCCGGGTTCGCGATCGTCGCTCAATGCTGAGACCTTCACGCCGGCCGGCAAGCGGCTGAGCAAGTTAATGATTTCAAGAGCATCTGCGGCGGTCACGTTACCATCGTTGTTGACATCGCCCGCCAGATTCGGATTTTGAAACTCCCATGGCGTCATCCTCAATGCCGCATCGATTCGCTGGCGATGAAGCTCAGCATCAAACGCAATCGGCGTCGTGATCCCATCGAGCGAATTCGCGACACTTTCGACCGCCGGGTTCTTGCTCGTCGTCATTTTGCCGAAGTCCAATTCAGTCGGCACTTCGCGAAAGCGAATCGCGGTTGCCGCGGAATCAAGGTTGTAGAACGCGTAGTAGCCGTTAGCATCGGTGACGACGAATTCCAGCTCAGCACCGCGCGGATCGGTCGCCGCAACTCGGGACGCGCGAATATTTGGTACGCCGAGTTCATCATCACCGCGAATGCCGTCGTCGCTATCATCGCTGAACACTCGCCCGGATAGGCTCGGTTTGGAAGCGTCCGGAAACTCGAGGTCGGCGGCCAGCGCGCCGTCGAGGTTGAACGGTGATTCCGAAGTCTCGACTTGGGTCGCGGTGCGGAATGTGAACAGAATGTTGCCGCGAATCGCATGCGTGACGAAATCGAGTGTCGCCCGCACCACGACGGTGAACGTTCCCGGTTCCGACCCCAAGATCGTTCGCGCCGTGAAGGTGCCTTCCTGGGTCAGCAACAAGTCGATCGTTTGAGTTTCGGGATGGACTTCGATGGGAATATTTGGCGTCGTGCCCACCGGATTCGGGTTGGTCGCGAAGTCACCCGTTACCGGAATCCCTTGCAACGATCCCGCAAACGTGCCGGCACCCGTAAACTCGTAGCCCGTGAGGCTGACGTCCGACGCATCCTCGGCTTTGGGATCCAGTACCATCGCGCGAAGCTTGATAGTCGCGTCGCCTTCAACCGTCACGTCGCTTCCCTCGGACGCCTGATCGAGCGGAATCGCCAGATCAAGGGGGATCAACCCGGCCGCCAAAAGCGAACGATGTTCCAGGTGTTCCATTCTCAAGCGATTTCGGAGTCGTGAATTCATGATGCGAAATTTCTTGATGGGGACGGGCGATGAAGCAATGCCAGGACAATGACGGCGAAACTCATCACAACCGATATTGTTGCCAACCAATCTCCGTGGCGTGTGTAAAACGTCAACCGACTTTCCAGAGGTACGTCGACGATGAGAATCCCATCTTCACCGATCGGCAATCGCTTCGCGACCGTGCCGTCGGGTAGTACCAAACAACTTACACCGGTGGCGGCGCAGCGAACGAGCGAGCGACGATTTTCGACGGCACGAAGTTGTGCCAATTTCAGGTGCTGCTCCAGAGTGTCGGGGTCTTTGAAGGCGGATCCATTGGCGAGCGCTATCAGACATTCGGCTCCCTCGCGAACACTCGACGCCGCATTCTTGGCGACCATGTCTTCATAGCACACCAACATGCCAACGCGTCGACCGGACGAGAGCGTCAGCGGCGCATCGCTCGCACCGCGAATCAATTCAGTGCTGACCGCCGCCCAATCACGCAGCACCGGTAGCCATCGCTCGCCCGGTACGTACTCGCCGATCGGCATCAAGGATCGTTTGACGTAGCGACCGCTGACGGATTTATCGCGATCGATCAAGAAGGCCGTGTTCCGATAAGGCCCGTGGTCACGACCTCCGTCGTCATAGGTCTTGCCACCCGCCAGCAAATCACAATGAATCGCGGGATAGGGATCAAAAATTCCGAGCACCGCTTCGCATCGATTGATGACGTAGGCCTGGTCACGGAAATGCTCAAGCGAGATGTCGTAGTTGCCGAGCGTCGATTCAGGCCAAAGCAGCAAATCGACTTGCCCCGCAACGGTAGAGGACAGCGATTGCATTTTGGCCAGTGATTCGTGGGGTGTCGGATCCACTTGCACGGCAGCCACGGCCATTGATGCGGAGTTCAGTATCCGCTCGTGCCAATGATTGAGCGTCACTTGGCCCCACAGGCAAACCGCCACCAATAGGCCAATCACCAAAGCCGTTTCGAGCCAAGCACGATGCGCGTTGCGACCGAGCCAAACTCTCGTTATCGCCACGCTGCCCAGCAGCGCGCAAGCGGTCACGCCGCTCGTGCCGGCAAGCTCGGCGACCTGCAGCAAGGGAGGAAATCCGAGGTAGGCGTGAGCGGTTGACCAACTGAACACCCGCGGCCATTGCGTCTCGATGGTTAGCCAAGCCGGTACCACGCACCAAATCCAACTCGAGCCCCATTGATGTAGACGATTGGTGACCCAGCCGATCATCGCAAAGGCGATTGCCTCCCACAGAATCAAACCCGCAAAGACGACGACGGAGAGCTGAAAGCTCAAATTCGTGGTCCCAAAAATTGAATGGGGTGCCCAGTGAAAGGCGATGCTCAGCGCGATCGCGCCGGTCGCGAAGGATTCCCAATATGCTCGCGAGGGTGTCACCGAGGCGGCACGAATGAATAGCCAACTATAGCCTAGGCATCCCAGCGGGAAGCACGCGGAATAGATCCACGGCATCCCGATCAATACTCCCACGGTAACCGTCGCTGGTAACCGCTGGATTGAAATCGGCAGCGAGACGGTTCTGGGCCGAGCGGCGAGCGTCGCTGGTGTTGCTTCGATAACGGACATGGTGACTAGCTCAAGCGGAAACGACACGCAGCCATGAAAGAGCCGGTTGCCAAGGCGTCCCTCGGTAACCGGCCGACATCATCAATCCGATCGCGTTATGTCCGTATCACGCTCGGGATGATTCGCAAGAATTTGCTGCGTCGAGTGACTAAGGCAGCTTGATGTTGAGCGTTTGGCCGCCGGCAACCGTCGCGTTTCTCCGAACTGCGCCCGCGAGCGTCGTGGGCGCCGTTCTTGAGGCCAGAAAACCGTAGAAGTACTTGCCACCCTTGAGGCTCGTGTACGACGTCGATTCACCAGGGGCGAGCGTGCGTCCGATGCCTGGGAACGTTTCAATCGTTGTTCCCGAAACGACTGCTTCGCTTGCGCTCATGATCAGGTACACGGTATCCGTCGTCGAGTGGTTCTTGAACGTGATCGTTCCTGTCGACTTGGTGTTACCGCCACCCGCCGAAGCGAGGGAAGGAACGGCGAATGCAATCAGCAGTGCGAGACATAGCTTGTTCATCTTTGGACTCTCTTTTTACTTGAAGCGAAACTGAAAGAAACATGAGACTGATTTGGCATCCTGCCCTCGTGAGTACCTTACGCGAGACATCACGAGATATTTTCCTCTTGAGCGACCGGCGTGCATTGGCGCGCGGCATACCGGTGTCCATCGAATGCGATTGGCATTCGACCATTACTCCTCGGGAGTGAACTGGGTGGGCGAAAATCGGGGATGGTGAATGGGTGGGTTAGTGTGCAAAGAATTCGTTGAGGTCTTCGCGCGAGTCGCGGGTGCAGAGACCGCCGATGATTTCGAGATCGATCGACTCGCTCAGAAAACGAATCGATCCGTCGGACATCGCGACCTGGGCGCCGCTGGGATGCAAACTGAAAATTTCGCCGTTGCTGCGTTCAAAATTGATCGCGCCGTTGTCATGCGAAATCACATTCAGGCCGCTGGCCCAGAGTCCGTTTTCCTCGGGTAGCCGATCCACGGACTCGGCAATAAATATCGTGTAGCTCGTGCCGTCGGTGATCTCGGTCAATGAGATGGGATTCATGCGATTCAACGTTGACGAGATCAGCACGCCGTTGTTTGTATTCAGTGACGTTTTGGCGGCGGCTCCGAGTAAGCTTCCCGTCACTCCGGCGTAATCGGTGTCGCCTGGGGAATCGAACACCGAGGATGGGCAGCGAAACGTCGGGATGACGGTTTGGGCGAGTTCCGCGTTGCGGGCGACGTCGTACCAAACTGCCTTGCGATCCCAACGCTCGGCAATGGCAGGCTGTTCGAGTTGCGGCAGAATCGCGTTGGACCAGGAATAGTCGAAGTAGTGATGTCGATCGTTCCCCAGCGGCAAGGTGTTGAAGGCCGCGTGAAAGGCATGCAGCGCCAGCGCTTGCTGCTTCATGTGGTTCGAGCACTGCACGCGGCGAGCCGCTTCTCGCGCCGACTGGACACCGCTGAGTGTTAACGAAACGAGCACTCCAATGATCGAAATCACCACCAGCAACTCGACGAGCGTGAATGCCCGTGGGCAGTGCCGCAGAGCCCCGCAGCCTCGAATGTTCGGTCGTCGCACTCCAGCACGCATCAGCCATCACACTCCGTCAAAGTAGCTATTTAACTCCGCCAGCAACTGCATCCCAACGTGACTACAGAGGGAACAAAACAGACCAATAGCGGGGGCCCATGTTGTGTGAGTTTTACCACCACGGATCAGGTTTGCAATCGGCTCCTGCAGTGGTTTAAAATATTTTTCGGAAGTTTTTTCGCAACTGAATTGAATTGTTTTTTGTAGTCACATCAACGGAACTGTTGGTTTTTGAACTGCATGAGGGCGGTTCATGGCTGCTAGTTGCGTGTTTTTTTCGCAACCGAATGCGGTGATGAGCTGGCGGCGCGGTTAAGATGGCAAGCGACCTTCGGGCAACGTCGAGCTGCCCGAGCGTTCCTCCACATTGACTTGATATTGTTTGCATCGCCCAGCGTTTGTTAAGGTCCGCTCCAACGATGCCATCGCCGCCGGCGAAACCCAGCCCCACCACAACCACCCGCCCAATTACCTGCCCCGCAGCCGCGGATCGTTGACCCCAACGGGTCTCGATTCGGTGGCGAGTCGATCGCGACCCAGCGATTGAATCGTTTCCAGGCGTGGGGTCCCACCTCTGGTTTGGAGAGCGATTGAGATGCTGAGAAAACGACTGCTTCTGCTTGTAACGCTGCTGGCGCTAGGCATCGCGAATCCGGTGCACGCGGAAGTGCTGCAACGCTGCGGCGGGTTGACCTTCTTTTCAGACGACCAAACCGTCAGCTTCACGAGCGACTTCCCTGGGGGTCGCATGAACCATTGTGTCGAGATCAAGCCCGACGATTTCACGGTCACGATCCAACCAGAATCGGATCCGATCAATGACAGCGCCTGGTACGCGTTCCGCGTGCAATCGAAATCGCCACAAACGATCTCGGTGCGGTTGAAGTACGAGGGCGGCTCACATCGCTACTCGCCAAAAATCAGTCGCGATGGGCAAGTCTGGGAGAACGCGAATCACTTGATGGCGAGTTGCCATCCGCTCGGCACCGAAGTCCAGTTGAAGGTGCCCGTCGACGGCAAGCCGCTCTGGATCGCGGGCCAAGAATTGCTGAGCACCAGCGAAGTGGAGAGATGGACGAGTGAGCTCAGTCAACTGCCTTACGTCTCGCGGCAAGTCATCGGCGAGTCCGTCGAAGGTCGCCCGCTGCATCGGTTGGACATTACCGAAGCTGACAAGCCCGACTACGTATTCATCATCGCGCGACAACATCCTCCGGAAGTGAGCGGTGCGATTGGAATGATGCGATTCGTTGACGCGATCACGAGCGACGCGGACTTGAGTGAACGTTTCCGCAAGCGGTATAGCACCGTGGTCGTGCCGACGGTGAATCCCGACGGCGTCGCTCACGGCCATTGGCGGGGAAACGCGGCCGGTGTCGACCTGAATCGCGATTGGTCCCACTTCACGCAACCCGAAACCCGAGCCGTGCGTGATCTAGCGCTCGCGTGCCGTAGCAGCCAAGGTCAAAAGCTTTGCCTGTTCATTGATTTCCACAGCACCTATGAAGACGTCTTCTACACGTTACCGCGAGAGACGCAGTTATTCCCAGCCGGCTTCACCGGCAATTGGCTCAGCGCCATTCAAAATCGGTTCCCGGAATACCGGGTCAACGATGACGACACGCACAACGAACACCGTTCGACGAGCAAAGCATGGGTCGCATCGACGCTCGGAGTGACCGCGATCACCTACGAGTTCGGCGATGAAACCGATCGCGAGACCATCCGCAAAGTCGCCACGGGTTCAGCGGAAGAAATGATGCGGTTGCTATTGACCATCCCCTCGGACTTAAATTCCGAAGAACATCTCGCTTCGACGAAAAGCACTCAAAGTCGCTAGTGCATTGTCAGGGATGAAAATTAGGGTTGCGTCGAATTGAAAAATCGGCGCTCATTCACAAAACCGAATTAAATCCACGGAGGGTTTTGTGATGAGTGAGAAGAAGTATATCGTTCGTTTGACGGATTCGGAACG
>JBBSJZ010000048.1:0-18299 GCA_038256795.1 Pirellulales bacterium
AACCGACCAAGCCAACCACCACGGCGACTCCGCTGCCCGACATCGCGGAGTGGCCCGATCGTGAGAAATTGATCGCGGAAAAGGAAGTGCTCGGCTTCTACATCGATAGTCACCCGTTGGCGGAGTTCGAAAAGAAGTTGGCAGCGTTCCGCACGCACACCACCGACAAGCTTGGCGAGGTCAAGGATCGCGGTGAAGTGATTTTGGGGGGCATGCTCAGCTCGATTAAAATCGCCCACACCAAGAACCCCAAGGCGGGAGCGCCGAGCAAGTACGCGAACTTTGACTTGGAAGACATGCAGGGAATGGTCCGCTGCTTTTTGTGGCCCAAGCAATTCGCGACCCAGGGTGCCGCCGTGATTCCCGATGGTGTCGTGATCGCCCGCGGTAAAGCGGACAAACGCGGCGGCGGCGACGAGGTGAATCTGATCATCGACGAATTGATCCCGCTGCAGGATCTCGATAGCCGCTACACCCGAGGAATTCGCATTCGCATCGACGAGGCCGAACACGATCCGGCGACCCTGTCGCGAGTCCGTGAGATCTTGCGGGGCTATCCGGGTAGCCAAGAATTGATCTTCTCGCTGTCCTTGAACGAGGGCGAGGTGATCACGCTCAAAAGCGACAAGTATCGCGTGGAAGTGTCGCCCGAAATGAGAAATCGCATCGACGATCTGCTCGGCAGCGGCAACTACAAAATCATGATGACACGACCCCGCAACTGAACATCATCCGACCCGCTCCCACTGCAAGTGCCCGGAGAAGGGGGCCCATCGAAAAATCTGTATCGGCCGTCTCTCGACTGTTCCGCTTAACGCGAGGCGCGGAGCATGCCACGGGCGCGGCGGACAGCGGTGTCTCGGACCGAGGCTTCCTCGGGTGAATTGGCGGGCATATCCAACGCCTCCTTGAGGGAGGCTTCGGCTTCTTCGGTCTTGAGCAGGTCCACGGGGACCGCACGGCCGGTGAGAATGTTGACGACGTCGTTCTCGACTTGCGCGAAGCCTCCATCGACGTAGTAACGTTCCGGACCTGCGGCGGTTTGCAACCGCAGCGTGCCATGACCGAGTCGACCGATCATGGCCGATCGGCCTTTCAAGATTCCGAGCTCGCCGTCGAACATCGGCAGGGCGACGAAGTCAGCTTCGCGGTCCAGTTCCGTTCGCTCGGGAGTAACGACAATGCATCGAATAGCCATGACTAGGACTTCTGCTCCATCTTCTTGGCTTGAGCTTCCGCTTGCTCGATCACACCGACATACATGAACGCTTGCTCGGGCAGGTGATCCCACTTGCCGTCACAGATTTCTTCGAAGCTGCGAATCGTTTCAGCAATCGGTGTGTACTCGCCCTGCTTGCCCGTGAACACTTCGGCAACGAAGAACGGTTGCGACATGAATCGTTCGATGCGGCGGGCGCGGTGAACAATCATCTTGTCCGACTCGCTCAATTCATCGACACCGAGAATCGCGATGATGTCTTGCAATTCGCGATACCTCTGCAAGATCGTTTGAACGCGGCGAGCGATCGTGTAGTGGCGATCGCCGACGTACTGCGGATCCAAAATCCGTGAGTTCGAGGCGAGCGGATCGATGGCCGGATAAATGCCTTTTTCCGAGATCGAACGCTCCAGGTAAATGAACGCATCGAGCTGGCCGAACGCGGTCGCTGGAGCAGGGTCCGTCGGATCGTCCGCCGGCACATAAACGGCTTGCACGGAAGTGATCGCGCCCTTCTTGGTACTGGTGATTCGCTCTTGCAGAGCACCCATTTCGGTCGCCAATGTCGGTTGATAACCCACCGCCGAAGGCATCCGTCCGAGCAGCGCCGAAACTTCGCTGCCGGCTTGCGAGAAGCGGAAAATGTTATCGATGAACAACAGCGTGTCAGCACCGGTTGAATCGCGGAAATACTCAGCCATCGTCAGTGCCGACAGTGCGACGCGAAGACGTGAGCCCGGTGGCTCGTTCATTTGACCGAAGACCATGCACGTTTGCTCGATGACCTTGCGACCGGTCGAGCCGATCTCGGTCTCTTGCATTTCGAGCCACAAGTCGGTGCCTTCACGGGTCCGTTCACCGACGCCCGCGAACACGGAGTAACCACCGTGGCTGGACGCGATCCGGGCGATCAATTCGGTGAGAATCACGGTCTTGCCCAGTCCAGCACCGCCAAACAGACCGGCTTTACCACCGCGGACGAACGGCGTTAGCAAGTCGACGACCTTGATCCCAGTCTCGAAAACTTCGGTGTTGGTGGACAGCTCGTGAAGCGGCGGCGCTTGACGGTGGATCGGCCAGTAATCGTCCGCCGCGACCTCGCCTCGCTTATCGATCGGTTGACCGAGCACGTTGAACACGCGACCCAAGGTGGCAATACCGACAGGAACCGTGACTGACTTCCCCGTGTCGATGACGTCCATGCCACGCATCATGCCTTCGGTCGAGCCGAGAGCGATCGCGCGAATGCGAGAGCCGCCGAGGTGTTGTTGGACTTCACCGACGAGGTTAATCGTCACACCCTTGTGCTCGCTGGTAATTTCCAACGCGTGGTAGATCGCTGGAAGGTGACCTTCGGGGAATTCGGCGTCAAAGGTCGATCCAATCACTTGCGTGACCTTGCCGATCACTCGTTCTGCAGTTGCGGTGGACATAATGCGTTGTGGTTTTTAGAGATTGAGGTGAGCTGAATTACGTGAGTGTTGATGAACGGCATTTAGGCCCCTCACCCTAGTCCTCTCCCCACGAAGCGTGGGACGAGGGGACAACAATTTACTATTTATTGAGGGCTTCGACGCCGCCGATGATTTCCATGATTTCGCCGGTGATTTGGCTTTGACGGGCGCGGTTGTAAGTCATCGACAATTGTTTGATCATGTCGCCGGCGTTCTCCGTCGCTCCCTTCATCGCGATCATTCGCGACACTTGCTCGCTAACCGCGGAGTCGAGGAAGCATTTAAATAACTTGACCTTGAAGCTCGTCGGCACGACTTCTTCCAGAATGCTTTCGGCACTCGGCAAAAATTCGTATTCGGTGTTCGTGCCGCTGGTCGCTTCCTCACTGACGTCGTCGCCGCCGATCGAACCCAGGGGCAGCAGCGTTTCGATCGTCGCGACCTGACGACTGACGCTGACGAACTTGGTGTAAACGACATCGAGACGATCGATTTGGCCGGTGATGTACTTATTCAAGTACGCGTTGGCGATCTTCTCGACTTCCGCGTACGCCGGTTGATCTTCGAAGTTCATGAATTTCTGGTCGACCGGAACGTTGCGGAACTTCATGCCGTTGACGCCACGTTTGCCGCTAACGTCGACGATCACGGTCGGCGTGGAGCCTTCGAGCTCACGAAATCTCGCGAGTGCGGTACGCAGAATCGAGCTGTTGTAACCGCCACACAGACCACGATTGCTGGTCAGTACCAGCATGTTCGCGGCTTTGGTATTCTCGCGAGCTTCCAACAGCGGATGCTTGACGTCTAGACCGGCGGCAGCAAGTCGCTTGACGATCTTGGTGATTTGATCGGTGTAGGCGGTTGCCGCGGCGGCGCGGTCCATCGCTTTCTTGTAACGAGCCGTAGCGATCAACTCCATCGTGCGGGTGATCTTGCGGATATTTCGAATCGACTTGCGTCGTTTGTCGAGTGCTCGTGCGTTGGCCATGGATCGCTAACTGGCTATTTCATTAAACGAATGTTGAACGGGTATCGGTAATGTTTGCCGGCACGCACAGCCAAGGCTGAGAGAATGGCGAACACGAATTGCAAAATCATCGGAACGAAGACTACCGGACACAAAACACCGCAAGAGACGACCGCCAAGGCAATGCAAACCACGGAGAGTATCAACAACGTGATTTGAAAGTTGAGAGCCTCTTTCGCTTGCGATTCGATGTAAACCGAACTGTCTTTTTTCCAAAGGTAAATGATCAAGGGTCCGAGGAACCCGAGTAAACCTCCCAGCAAAATCCCGGCGATGCCGGAAAGGTGAGCGAGGATTGCTAGGTTACGTTCTTCGTCACTGGGTGAGAACTCGAGATCATCCGGATGCTTGGGTACGGGGGGCAGATCGTAGGGGTTTCCGCTGGTCATTTCGCTGAACTCCGTTTTCCGCCACCCGGGTGTTGGTGGTTGTTTGAGAGATGAGGCTTCGGCTCAAAAAGCAAGCCCCTCTCCCTACACCCTCTCCCCATGAAGCATGGGGAGAGGGGACTTGAGTAGTTAGGCCGGGACGACCGGCTTGTAGCCTGACTTGAACTCTTTGATCACGTCGAGGACTCGCTTGGTGATCTCGTCGGTCAAGTCGCCTTTCTCAGTGATTTCGGTGAGCAAGGTCGAGTGCTTGTCGCGGATGAATTGCAGGTAGTCTTTTTCCCACTGCGAAACAGCCTTGATCGGCACATCGTCGAGGTGACCTCGTGTACCGGCAAACAGACTCATCACTTGTTCAGCGGCCGACAGCGGTTGGTACTGCGGTTGCTTGAGCAGTTCCACCATCCGATAGCCACGGTCCAATTGGGCTTGGGTGGCGGGATCCAAGTCCGTACCGAGTTGGGCGAACGCTTCCAGGGCACGGAACGCGGCCAAGTCGAGGCGCAAACCGCCGGCAACTTTTTTCATCGCTTTGATCTGGGCCGCTCCGCCGACGCGAGACACCGAGATACCGGCGTTCATTGCCGGACGAATCCCAGCGAAGAACAAGTCGGGTTGCAGGTAGATTTGGCCGTCAGTAATCGAAATCACGTTGGTCGGAATGTAAGCCGACACTTCGCCTTCGAGAGTCTCGATGATCGGCAGGCTGGTGATCGATCCGCCGCCGAGTTCCTTGGACAACTTGGCCGACCGTTCGAGCAGACGACTGTGACAGTAGAACACGTCTCCGGGGTAAGCTTCGCGACCCGGTGGGCGACGCATCAGCAAACTCATTTGACGATAAGCGGTCGCTTGCTTGCTCAAATCGTCATAGACGACGAGCGAGTGACCGCCTTGATACATGAAGTGCTCGGCCATCGCGGTGCCCGCGTAGGGAGCGACGTATTGCAGCGGTGCGGGGGCGCTGGCACCGGCAGCGATCACGGTCGTGTACTCCATCGCCCCGTGGCGATTGAGCACTTCGATGATCGAAGCGACGGCGGAGTCCTTTTGACCGATGGCGATGTAGAAACACTTCACGCCGGTGTGCTTCTGGTTCAGGATCGCGTCGATGGCGATCGCGGTCTTGCCAGTCTTGCGGTCACCAATGATCAGCTCGCGTTGGCCACGACCGACGGGCGTCATCGCGTCGATCGCCTTGATGCCGGTCTGCATCGGCTCGTGAACCGGTTGCCGGTCGGCGATGCCTTTGGCGATGATTTCGACGGGACGCGTTTCGCTGGTTTGAACGGGGCCCTTACCGTCCAACGGGTTGCCGAGTGGATCGAGCACGCGGCCGATAACGGCATCACCGACGGGGACGCTGAGCAGCGTTCCGAGGGCCTTCACTTCGTCGCCTTCTTGGATCGTCAAAAAGTCGCCGAGGATGATCACACCGACGCTGTTTTCTTCCAGGTTGAATGCCAACCCGGTCGCACCGTTGGGGAACTCGACCATCTCACCGGCCATGACGCCGGATAGGCCGTAGACGCGGGCGATTCCGTCACCGACTTCGAGCACTGTGCCGACTTCGCGGACATCAATTTTATTATCGAATTGCTCGATCTCTGCTTGCAGGACCGATGCGATCTCGTCGCTATTGAACTTCACTGGACCGACTTCCGATTGATTGTTTGTTGGTAAACGATGTTGGCTTGTGTTTAATTTCGGGAGCTAAATGCCTACACCTCGGAGGCAAAACGCTCGGATTGCTCGAGCAATTTGCGAGCGAAGCCGTCGCGAGCCACGCGGCCCATCTGAGAGATTCGAGACGCCACACTCGAATCGTAAACCGTGTCTCCGACACGAATCACCATGCCGCCAACCAACGTGCTGACGACGACTTCTTTCAAACGCACGTCCTTGCCCAATGACTGAGCCAAACGCTGTGATACTTCGTTTCGCAATTCGTCGCTCAACGGCACTGCGGTTCGCACTTCCGCGACCACGCGACCGGCGATTTCGTCATGCAATAAATCCGCCGCTCGGCTCACCGCACCGAGATACCCCAACCGACCACGCTCGGCCATCACCTTCATCGTCTTGAGCAAGATCGGATGCACCGATGTACCGAACAACCGATCCAGAATGCGTGACTTCTCAGCCGCCGAGACGCGAGGCGAGTGGAACGCCGCAGCCAATTTCGGATGTTCGCGAAGCGTTTCGTTGACGATGCCACGCAATTGATCGAGAACTTGATCCGACGCATTCTCGCGCACTGCCGCACCGAGCACGGCGCGAGCGTAGGTCTTGCCCAGCTGCTCGGCTCCGATGTCCAGAACGGTTTCGTGTTGAGCGGTTTCTGCCACGACGGGGGCTTCTTGGATGGTGGTGTGAGGGAAGGATTGTCAGTGATTGCCCGGCGAGACGTCTAATTCTTGCTCGGCAAGCGATCGAGCGATTGGCGAATCAAGTCCGCATGATCTTCGGCGCGAAGCTCGCGACCGACGACACTACGAGCGACATTCATTGCCAGATCCGCCGTCGATCCGGCGAGTTCCGCCATCGCGACTTTCTTGGCCGTTTCGATATCAGCGACCGCACGCTCACGTTGCCGTTCGGCTTCCGACTTCGCTTCGGCCACAATCTTTTGACCGTTCGCTTCCGCATCACGCCGAGCGTCCGCCAACATCGTTTGAACTTGCGTTGCGGCTTCGTTCAACTTCGTTTGATATTCACCGAGCAATGAATGAGCCTTAGCGTTGGCCAATTCGGCCGATTGCAAGTCGCCGCGAATCTTGTCTTCACGAGCTTGCAAACCGCCGAGAATGCCCGGCCAAACGAACTTCGATAAAATGCCCAAGACCATCAAGAAAATGATCAAGTTCCAAATCGCCGAACCGAGGTCGAAGGACAAAATCCCAGGACTTTCGGCGTGCTCGTCGCCGTCATGACCCGCGGCGTCATCATCATGCGAGTCGACCACGGCGGAAGCCGTTTCTGGTGGACTGAGCGTGAGTTCCGACGTCCCAGCCGCATCCGTCGCAATCGCCGCAGCCGTTTCGGGTTCTGCGTCTTGAGCAAACGAATCGTTCGCACCAAGAACCAACAACGTTAACGACACCAGCAACATTGCCAATAACTGGCTCAGAGCCTGGCCCTGATTCAGCGATCGCCTTGACACATGCAAACTCAACACGTCCATCCACTCCGAAACAAAACGAGTCACGCCTGAGACCGAGGAACGTCCCCGGGGAACCGACTAAGACAGCCGACCGAAATCGATCGACGAGACCTTAGGCGATCAGAATAAACACGAGTGCAATCACGGTCGCACCCTCGATCAGAGCTGCAGCGATAATCATCGCGGTTTGCAGACGCCCGCCAGCTTCAGGCTGACGAGCCATCGCTTCGACCGTGCTGCCGCCGATGCGACCGATACCGAGTCCCAAACCAATGATCGCCAATCCGATACCGATTCCCTTGCCAAACACAGAGAAATCAGCAGCCTGGGCGAGCAACATAGACGCGAATTCAAACATCGAAAAACAGCTCCTGAGTTAGGATTCATCAAAAGGTGATTGTGTCATTTGGCGAACACGTTTCCGCCAAACATCGAAAGCTTAAAATTAGACCGCTGGCCCCAAACGTCCTGGATCAAAAATTTTATCCGGATCCATCTGGTGCGAGTCGGAAAGGGCATCCGGATCGTTATCCAAATGCTCGTCATGCTCATGCACTGCGGTCGCGGCGATGAACAAGACTGTCAAAAACGTAAAGATGAACGCCTGCAAAAAACAGATGAACAACTCGAGTAGTGTCAAAGCGGTACCGACGAGCACCACGGGGATACTGACCGCAAACGCGGCACCATCACCGACCGCCGTACGAGCGGCGAAAATCAACCCCACGAACGCAGCGAGCACCAAGTGGCCCGCCATCATGGTTCCAAAAAGTCGCATGGCAAGCACGAAGCACTTCACCAGCAAGCTGAACCACTCCAGCACGTAGAGCATCAAAGAGATCGGCAACATCTTCTTGTCATCCCAACCGATCGGGTTGAAGTGATTGAAGAACGACTTCGCACCCGTCTCAGTGATACCGATATAGATGATCGCGATCAACGACAGCAGCGCCAGCCCGAGTGTCAGCGACAGATTGCCCGTCGCGCTGCCACCCCAGTGCGAGAAGTGGCTGTCGCCGGTTGCCAATTGCAGCATGTAGCCGAAGGGGATCACCCCGAGCACGTTGGCGAACAGGATAAAGAAGAACACGGTCCAGATGTAGTAGATGTATTTGTCAGTCAGCTTGCCCAAATTCGGATGAGCGACTTCATCGCGAATGAACGCGCAAATCGTTTCGAATAATTGAGCGATGCGGCCCTTGGTTTGGAATCTCGCCAGCCCCTCGCCCTTTTTGGCACTGACTCGGCCCGAAACGAACCAAGCTGTCAGCAGCAGCAGCACCGCGACGACCGCGGTCATCATCAAGTGATTGGTAACGTAGAAGTCGTAGTTACCGTCCTTAATATTGAGGACGGGAACGTCTTTTCCGAACAGCGAAAACGGCACCCTTACCAACCAGTTTTCATGCAACCGGTGGGCGACAGCGTGTTCGATCGGATTGGCGGAAGCTAACAGCAAATTCATTCGTTAGGACACTTCGTCAAACGTACTAGACAAGCCCTGCGTTGAGCCCGCCACAGCGACACTGCCAGGCGAACTTACACGCGATTTCAACACGACCGAGACGATTTCGACAAGCGTCAAAAAGACGTACCAAGCCAGAATTACGGCGGCAATGAGGCCTATTGACTCGCCCATTTGATAGCGGCACGCCAACAACAAAGCAACCGTGCCTACCACCCGAATTCCCATTCCGATGCTGAATGCGACAAACAGCCCCAGTTCGGCCTCGGGCTCGGGAGTCTGACCATTAGACGATTCTCGACTGGACGAATTACCGACATGGTCCACGAAGTAGAAAGGCAGGATCGCAAAGAATCCTATCAGCCCACTTCCGATCGAAATCGACGCGATGACCCAGCCCTCGAGAGGCAAAAGCCGGGCAGCATCAAGGCCGGCGAAAATCGCACAACCTGACAACCAAGCCACCGCAATCCGGCGGAACAGTGAGGCGAAAAAAGGGCGATCCAAAATTTAGCTCGAGCGAACGGCGACGGCAATCAAACGGTACATCCCGAGCGAGAAGCCCAGCAGCGCTCCGGCCACTCCCACGTAAGGATTTGGGAAACCATAGCGCCGATCCACCCAGTACCCTGCAGCACCGAGTAGCAAGGTATAGCTCGCCAGCTCCATTCCACAGCCCAGCAGTCGTAGCGGCAACCGTGGCCCCTGGCCCGGTCGTTCAGAGCTGGTGTTCGGGGGATCAGTCTTGGGCAATCGCAGGCCGCCATATTCGAAGGAGGAACGAGCGATCCCAATCGATCGGACGCGTAGTTTGGTTCGAGATCGATAAAGTTCTACCGCGTGCGACGCCTTGCCGCACCTGGCGTGCAACACAACCCGTCTCGTCCGCCCTAGAAAACGGGCGAATTGGCGAAGTGGCACCGATTTTGCCACCCAAACCTGCCGCAGTTCGCCTTTTGTCACCGTTTCAGGCAATTGAAGGCGGTAGTGACTAGAAGTTGCCAGCCCCCCTTGGCATAATAACACCGGTGACGATTGTGCCGTTATTTGCGAAAAAGCGTGGGTTTGCAGGTCGCACCAGCACGAGGAATCGTAGGGAAAAAGGGCACCCGCTCGAGAAATTCGGCGCCGCCAGGGATATACCGCAACAAGAATCGATTTGAACTCACTCGTTCAAAATCACAGCTGGGAGATAAATCTTGATCACTACCGCCGACCTCAAGGCGCAAACGCGCCGCGAACTCGCTGACCTGGCGAGAAACTACGGTGTCAACGGCTGGCATGGCATGCGGAAAGACGAATTGATCCGCGAGATCGGCAAGGTTCAAAAACGACCTAAGCCGACTGCCCGCCAAACAGAGCCCGTAAAATCGACGGCAACGAAACCGTCGGCCGCAAAGGCACCCGCCTTGAAAGCGTCTGCCGTAAAGGCGTCTACGGTCAAGACCAAGCCGACGTCGGCTGTTAGCAAATCCGTCACTGTCGCGGGCAAGACCACGACTGCGAAAGCTTCCGGGACCGCCAAGGTTTCGGCCGGTAAAGTTGCGGGCGGCGGTAAGTCCGCAGTGCAGAAAACGGCGGCTCAGAAGCCAACGGCGACACCCCGTCGCACGACCGTCACCCCTCCTTTGACGCCTCAGCGGGTCTCGGCGAAAACGGCGAGGATCCGTGAACAAATGCGGAAGCGTCGCGAACTGATGCAGCGAAACAAGGACCTCTCTACCGCGACCCTCGTCGCCGGTTCTGCCGTCAAGAACGGTTCCCAACGTTCGCGAGCCGATGAACTGCACCGAGATCGCATCGTCCTAATGGTTCGCGATGCGTACTGGTTGCAGGCGACGTGGGAGATCACGCGAGCGAGCGTCCAACGAGCTCAATCATCGCTGGCCGAGCGCTGGTACACCGCAGCACCGATCCTCAGGCTTTACAGTGTCGGCGACGTCAACGGCAACCGCGCCGAAAGCGTAATGCGAGACATCCCGATTCACGGCGGCGTCAACAATTGGTACATCGACGTCGATGAGCCGCCCGCTCGATTCCGAGTCGCAGTCGGTTACCTGGACGACCTCGATCAATTTCACACACTTTGCCGCAGTAATTTGGTCGAAACCCCTCGGCCCGGCGAATGCGAGCGGCTCGATGAACATTGGCGAGATATCGCTGAGGACTACGAGCGAATTTATTCACTCAGCGGCGGTTACGAGACCGACAATGGCGACTTGCGGGAAATGTTCGAGGAGCGTTTGCACCGCTCGATGCCGTCGCGTGGCGAACAAGGCCAAACGATCACTGAGACGTCGCTCATTCGCGAAACGAAACTGCCCTTCCAAGTCGATGCGGAATTGATCGTCTATGGAACGGCCAGCCCCAATGCGTCGGTTAGCATTTCGGGTCGCCCCGTGAAGCTGCAGGCCGATGGATCGTTCACCGTGCGGATGGAATTGCCGGATAAACGACAAGTCATCCCCGTGATGGCGGAAAGTCGCGATGGACTACGCCAACGCACCACCGTCATCGCCGTCGAGCGCAACACCAAAGTGATGGAAGCGGTCGAAATCGACGACAAGTTCTGAGCAACGAGCGAAAGACGACGCTAGAAAACCTCGCGGTGACGAACCGCGGATTGTCGCCTTGAATCTCAACACCATGAATTGACCCCATCTCGACTCGAGTCCCCCCATGCGTCCCGCAACACTGCTCCTGGCCAGTACACTGGCCTCCGTCTTTGCATTCGCTCTCGTCGCCGCGCCGAGATGCCATGCTCAAGCACCCTCGGCAACTCCTGCGGCTGATTCAATTCGAGTGCTGCTGGTTACCGGCGGCTGTTGCCACGACTACGATTTCCAAACCAAAGCACTGCAATTGGCCGTGAAAGAGCACGGCATCCAAGCTGCGTGGACCGTCGTCAACGAGGGCGGGAATGGCACGACCGCGGAAATCGATTTTTACAACAACGAGAATTGGGCGAGCGGCTACGACGTCGTCATCCACAACGAGTGTTTCGCTGACACCACGGATGCTGACTACATCCGCCGCATCACCAACGCTCATCGCCGGGGAGTCGGCGCCGTCGTCATTCACTGCGCCATGCACACGTACCGTTCGGCCACGATCGATGATTGGCGACAACTCCTCGGTGTCACCAGCCGGCGTCATGACCACCAAAGTCATTATCCGATCGAAGTCGTCGCCGCCGATCACCCGATCATGAAGGACTTTCCCGCCCACCACACTTCCGCGATGGACGAGCTCTACATCATTGAAAAAACGTGGCCCACGACCCAGGTGCTTGCCACCAGCAAAAGTGAAGCGGACGGCAAGTCGTATCCGGTGTACTGGACCAACCAGTTCGACAAGGCCCGTGTCTTCGGCACCACTTACGGCCACTCCAACGAAACCTTTGAAGACCCGGTCTTCCTCGGCGCCGTCGCCCGCGGCATCCAATGGGCTGCGGAGCGAGACTAGATCACCGACATCAGTCGAGAGACTTGATGCGGATGTCTTTGAACTCAGCCCACATTGGTTTGCCAGCGTGGAGTTGGAGTCCGAGTGAACCATCGAGAAGCTGGAACTCGGGCGAGTCGGTGAAGTCGAGAATCTTGCGCCCGTTCATGAAGTGTTGGATATTGTTGCCCTTGCCGATGATGACGACGTCGTTCCATTGATCCAGCTTGAACAAGTCTTGAAATCCGGCTTCGTCGATCAACATCCCTGAGACATTCTTTTTATCGCCTTCCCAGGTCGCGATCTCGCCTACCAAACAGACTCGGCCTCGCTTGCCGCCCTCATCGTAAATGAATCCCGAGATGTTCGGATATTTGAGTTCATTGCGGCCCTCGTGCTGATAACCGCGTAGCACCCACTCATTCTTAGCGGACTTGTCGGTGATGTGCTTGGATCGGTACTGGATGCCGGAGTTGTTGGTGGCATTGCAGCGGAATGAAAGCCGTAGCTCAAAGTCTTTGGTCGATCCATCTTGCCAGACCAAAAACGTGTTGCCCTGAGCCACATTTTCGGGCGTCGTCTCGCCGTGGATCACGCCATCACGGACCGACCAGAGTCGTGGATCACCGCTCCAACCGGTGAGGTCCTTGCCGTTAAAAATGGTGGTCATTCCCGATTCGGCTGGCGCGGCAACGGGAGCTTCGGCGTGCACAAGCGAGAGCGTAAAAACGGAGAGAGCCAGGGATCTGGCGAGCAAACGCAGCATGGTTTGGATTCCAAGAAAGGCGATTGAAGCGGGTGAGGTAGGAGCTAAAGAGTATGCACCAAGTGCCACCGCGATCCAAGTCGACCGAGCAGAATTCCGAACGACGGCGTGCGACGTCCGCACAACCGTCGGGGTCTAGGTACGGAAGCGCGACGTCAGTTCACGGAGTACCGTCGCCTGAGAGCCGAGTTCCTCGCTACTGGCGGCGAGTTCTTCACTGGCCGCCGCATTGGCTTCGGTCGTGTCGGCGACATCGCGGATCGCTTCTTTGACGTCGGCGGCACTCTTGCTCTGTTGTTCGGTGAGCTCGTCGATCTCGCGGATGCTCGCAGCCGTTTTCTCCGCAGCACTGCCGATGGCGGCGAGGCTCGCTCCGACTCGCTCGGACAACTCGCTGCCATCCGCGACACGCTGAGTTGATTCTTTGATCAGCGACGTGATTTCTTTGGCGGCTTCGCTGCTTCGCTCGGCCAACTTGCGAACTTCGTCGGCGACGACGGAGAAGCCGAGTCCGTGTTCGCCGGCGCGAGCGGCTTCGATGGCTGCATTGAGAGCGAGCAAGTTGGTTTGCGAGGCGATCTCGCCGATGACTTGAATGATCTCATTGATTTGATTGCTGCTCGTTTTGATCAACCGCATCGCGTCGATGGCCATGCGAACGGTTTGGCCACCGTTCTTGGCCAAGTTCGCGGTTTCTTCGGCTTGCATCCGCGCATCGGTCGAATTGACGGCAATCAAATCGATCGAGTCGGTGAGTCGCTGGACGGCATTGGTGACGACTTCGACACTTGCGGCCTGAGCTTGAGCGCCATCGCTCAGGCCGGCGGCGCTTTCGGCAATCGCTTGGGCACCTTCATTCTGTTGGTCCGAGGAGTCGATGATTTGGGCGATCAATTCACGCAGGTCGACAATCATTTGCCGAATACCGTCAGCCAGACGATTGAATTGCCCGGGTTGGCCGTCGGCGGCGTCGACGGTTCGCGTGAGATCACCGGCGGAAGCGGCGAGCACGACGTCGAGCAAGCGACCGATTGAGTCATCGAGATTCGCCTGGGCCGTTTTTTGATCCTCGAATAATTTCTGCTGCTGGGCCCGATTCTTCACCGCTTCGGTGATGCGATCCCAATTCAAGAGCGACCCCGCGTGCTCACCGTCCGGTCCGTACAAGGCGGAGACGTTGAGGAGCAGCGTTTCATCGCCGAGCTGGATCGTGGCCTCGTGCGGCAACTGACGCACGTCCTGGAGTAGGGAGTGCTGGTGCGACGGATGTTTGTGGAACATATCGATCGAGCGACCGATCATGTCTTCGACTCGGCACGGTAACAACGATTGCAATTGCGTGAGCAGCTCGATCGAAGCCGGGTTCATGTAAGTGATGCGGAATTCGCGATCGGCGACCATGATGCGGCTGGTCGTATTCTCGGTGATCTGGCGAAAGAAGTGCGAGTCGTCCATGCCCACGTGAGTCGACTTGGCTTTGGACTGCAGCGAACGAGAACGAGCGGGCGACGCCTTCGTGCGCGGGTTTCGAGTCGTCGCTTTGTTGGTGGCCGACGCCTTCTTCGCGGTGGTCTTGCTGGTCGCGGACCGAGGGCTCGACTTGGCCGTCGTTCGGGGGGTACGTCGTGGCGTCGTTTCTTCGGCGTTGCTCATCGTGGCGTCAGACATTCAGTGATGCGAAATCGGAACAGAGTGGGCTGAAATGGGGGGTGATATTTTGTCGGCTTCGCTATTCGCGGCCGAGCAACCGCGCGGCGTCCAAGAGAATCATGATCGTGTCGTCATTGCGAGCGAACCCATCGACGCTGCGCATGCGATGATCGTCGAGAACTTCGTCCGCGGTTTGAATGTTGCTTTGAGGAATCCGAACGACACGTGTGACGGAATCGACGAGACATCCGGTGAGTTGTCCGTCAACCTCGACAACCACCGCTTGCTTGGACTGGGTCCTCGGCGAGTCGGGAATCAGCAAACGCTGTAGATCAACAATCGGAATGATTTGACCGCGGAGGTTGCTGACACCGGCGACGTGCGAAGGGACTTCGGGGGTCGGCGTGATCGTCTTCAACTCGACGATCTCGCGGGTTTGGTCGATGGGGAACGCGTAGTCTCGATCCCCGAGTCGGAAGCCGACGAATTGGAAGATCATCTGGTCATTGGCGGATTCGGGGGAACTCAGTCCGATCGCGTTGGCGCCGCCGCGGGGCTGCGAAAGATTCGATTGCGACATAACGATGAACCGGTGATGAGGGCTGCGAGTGAGCGGCAAAACGAACCGAACGCGTGCCGATTGAAACCAGAGTCAGCACGCTTCAGGATAGTTCACATCACCTCATTCGTCGCATGCAATAGCGAGAATCTGGGTCGAGCCAGGCGATTGAAAGAGGCCGGAACGGACTTTTCGGCCGCCCGACCGTTGCGACTGGTACAATTCCACCCATACTTGTATCGGGTTCGCCGATTCGCCACGATCAGCGAACGATTTTGGTGCGACCTTTTCTAGAGTATCCTGACCGCGCCCACTCAGGCTCATCGCTCGTTCGTTTTCTTTATCTCCTAGAACACCATGTCGACTGACGCTTCCAATCGCTTCGCTGCGATCGCCCACGCGGGACTCATCTCGGCAGCCGTCGCTCTATCGCACTTATTGGATGTTGAGGTTGCCGCGGAGGAGTCCAACGAGACCGCTGAATCCGCGATGGACTTGGAGTCGAAGTTGGCGGAGCCCGATTCGGTGCTGTGCTGTGCGAGCATGGAAGTGCTGGTGACGGAGCCGGAGATCGAAGGCGACATCATGGGCAAACGCAAATCCGAATCGGCGGGTCGATTGCTCTTGGCTTGGACACCGGAAGCCGCGGCGGGATTGATCTCGGTGGCGCTGATGCAGCCCGAGGTGGCGGCGGAACCCGAGACCTGGTCGGACATCGAACGCTCGACTTTGGCCGAGACCGCCAACGTCGTCGGGTGCGCGTTTTTGAATACGGTCGCAGAATCGATCGAGCACGGAGCCCAGGGGGGATTATCCTTGATTCCGACACCTCCGTTTCTCGAGCAGCAGTTCGCGGGCAGCTTGATGGAGTCGGCCGTGATCGAGATCGAGTCGCGAGAGTTGGCCGAAACGGGCGATCGTATTTGGTCTGCGAGTTCGAGCTTCCAGATCGTCGGCCGTTCGATCGCCACCCGGTTAGTGATGGTTTGGCAACCTTCGGTTTGGACTCGGTTGGCCGAGTTGGTGAAGTGATCGCATGAGCGAGCAGAATATGGCACGATCGACCATTCATTCGACGTTACACCCGCCGCAAGGAACCAACGCGTGAGTAGCGGTATGTGGCAACTCGACTCGTCGCGACCGGTGGTGCGATTGGGGATCGGACGAGCAGCGATCGTGGAGTACGACGGCATTGCCGGAATGCTCGTCGGTTCCTGCGTGGGTTTGTTCATGTTTGAACCGATCCAGAAAGTCGTCGCGGCGGCACACGTGTCGCTGCCAACCATGTCCGTCTCCGGTGACACCGAGCTCACCGAAGCGACCTCGGGCAAATTCGGGGATGCGGCTCCCGATCATCTGCTGAAGTTGATCGAAGCCGCCGGCGGCTTGCGCAGCCGCACGATCGTCAAGATGGCCGGTGCGGCTTGCATGTTTGGTAACGCGACCGCCAGCAATGGATCCGCTCGCGAAACGATTGGTGACTTGAATGCCGAGGCGGTTCGGAAGTCAGTCGCACGGTTGGGGCTCACCCTTTCAGCGTCCGAGTGCGGTGGTAGCAACGGACGCAAGCTTTTCTTTGATACACGAGACGGTATCCTCCGTGTCGTGACCGTTCGCGGTGAGATGTTGGAGCTGTGATGAACGAAACACCGGTACGACAATCCCTGAGCCCACTGGCCGAACCCTCTCTGCTCATCGTCGATGATGCCCAGATGATGCGTTTAAAAATCCAAGTCATCGCGGAAGCCGCGGGTTGGAAACGAATCACGCAAGCGCCCAACGGCGAAAAAGCCATCGAGCTGCACGGTAGCAATCGCTATGATTTGATCACGATGGACTTGGTGATGCCGGGAATCGATGGACTCGGCGCGTTGCAAGCGATTCGTGGCATCGACCCCAAGGCCAACGTGGTGATGGTGAGCGCCGTCAACCAAAAAGAGAAACTGCTCGGTTGCATTTCAGCGGGTGCGATGGACTTCATCGTGAAGCCCTTTGATCCCGCGAGGCTACAGCACTTCTTGCAAGACCGCTATCAACTCGCCTCCGAAGCGGCGCGGCGAACGGCCGCCGCGCGGGAATCGACCGGCGGAGGCTCGGGATGACGCTTGGCGTTAGCGCCACGGGTCACCGCCGAGAGTTACGCACTGTCATCGTTGATGACTCGGCCCTCGCACGTCTGTTGTTACGGGATGCGCTGTCGCTCATCCCCGGGATTCGGGTCGTCGGCAACGCCTCCGAAGGCCAAGCGGCCATGGAAGTCGTCGACGCCGTGCTGCCCGACCTGGTCACACTCGATATTGATTTGCCGGGGATCGATGGTATCGGCCTCTTGAAACAACTCAAGCATCGGCACCCCCGTGTCCGCGTGCTCGTTTGCACCCGGGTCAGCGAATTGCCGCCGACCGCTTGTGGCCAAGTGTTAGCCGCCGGCGCACTCGCCATCATCGACAAGCCGTCCAGCCGTAACCGCGATGCGAACGTGCGACGACTCCGCGAGGAAATCTCGAAACGCTTGGCAAAACTGTTGACCGCGACCGCCGAGGTGACGCCTCAAAAAGACGACCCGGCGGGGTACTTGGTGGAGAAAATGACCACCACGGATGCGGCTCGCGGCGGCGCGAGTGTTGCGCCGGTGGCGTTCGGTAAATCCGTCGACTTCGTACTGATCGGTTGCAGCACCGGTGGCCCCGCGGCACTGCGCCAGTTGCTATCGAACATGCGTGGCGATTTGAATGTTCCCATCGCGATCGTCCAGCACATCCCGCCAGGATTCTCGAAACCGCTCGCTCAGCGACTCAGCGAAAATTGTCCCTTGCCGGTCTCCGAAGCGAGCGACGGGATGCCGATGCAGGCGGGTCACGCTTACCTGGCACCCGGAGGCCATCATCTGCTGGTGACCGGCACCATGATGGCTCCGCTGATGCAGCTCGACAATGGCGAACTCGAGCACGGTTGTCGACCTGCGATCGACGTGACGCTAAGGTCCGTCATGCGCGTCTACGGATCGAAAACACTGGTCGTGATCCTGACCGGTATGGGACGCGATGGAGCGGCCGGTGCCAGCGACATTCGCAAACGAGGTGGCAAAGTCTTCGTGCAGTCACCGGAATCGAGCACCGTGTCGAGCATGCCACGCCAAACACTCGAAACCGCAGGTGCCGAC
>JBBSJZ010000049.1:0-18262 GCA_038256795.1 Pirellulales bacterium
ACCGGAATCCGCCGCTTCGCGTTAGCACTCGGTTATCGCAGAAAACTTTCCTTCCATCTGGCAACGCTCATGTTTACCAAGCCAACTCGATGCCGCCTGCTAGTCGTATTGCTTGTTCTGTTTGCATTGAGTTCGACGTCAGTTTCAGCGGCGGATCGTCCGAACATCATCGTCATCTTTATTGACGACATGGGCTGGGGCGATCTGTCGTGTTTCGGCAACACGGCCGCGTCAACGCCAAATATCGACTCGCTCGCCAATGAGGGCATTCGGTTCCACCAGTTTTACGTCAACTATCCGATTTGCTCGCCGTCGCGAGTCGCAATCTCGACTGGCCAATATCCGCAGCGACATCGCATCACGTCATTCCTCAACCATCGGCAAAACAATGCCGAGCGAGGCGTCGCGAATTGGCTCGATCCGAAGACACCAATGCTGGCCCGGATGCTGCAGGACGCGGGTTACGCGACAGCCCACTGCGGCAAATGGCACATGGGGGGGCAACGCGACGTCGATGATGCGCCGCCCATTACGGACTATGGTTTTGACGTCTCCCTCACTAACTTCGAGGGCATGGGGCCGAAGCTATTGCCAATGACCGAGACGCCGACGAAAAAGGGCGGTGTCAAGCGGGATCGCATCTGGCAGGACGCGGAGCGTTTGGGTTCGCCGGTCCAATGGATGCTGAGGTCAAAGATCACCGGCGGCTTCGCGAGTCGGGCGATTGAGTTCATCGACGAGGCGAGCGGCAACCACAAGCCGTTCTACATCAATGTGTGGCCAGACGACGTTCATGGCCCGTTATTTCCCTCCCTCGATAACTGGGCTCCGACGCAGCGAGGACGCTACTTGTCGGTGCTTGCCGAAATGGACACGCAATTTGCTGGATTGTTCAGCCGGATCAGGGACGACCGAGCACTCCGCGACAACACGTTGATTGTTTTTTGTTCCGACAACGGTCCTGATAAGGGAGCGGGTTCTTGCGAGCCTTTCAAGGGCGGCAAGGCAACGCTCTATGAAGGCGGTATTCGATCGCCGCTGATCATTTGGGGGCCCGGCTTGATCTCCGAACCGGCGCGAGGCTCCATCAATACCGAATCCGTCTTCGCCGCCATGGACTTGGTTCCTTCCTTGCTCACGATTGCCGGAGTAGCCGCGCCCGAGGGGGTCGATTTTGATGGCGAGGATTTGTCGCCCGTGCTGATTGGCGAGTCGAAACAATCTCGCGGTCAGCCGATTTTTTTTCGCCGCCCTCCCGATCGCAAGGACTTTGCCGGGTACGCGAATTTGCCCGATCTCGCCGTGCGAAGCGGAGCCTGGAAACTGTTGTGCGATTACGATGGCAATCGCGCCATGCTCTATGATTTGACAAAGGACGCCGGCGAAGCGAACGACGTGGCCGACGAGTATCCTGAGATCACCAAACGGCTTGTCACCGACATTCTCCAGTGGAATGCCGGCATGCCCGCTGACGCTGGGGATCCCCAGTTTCGATCTGCCCCGTAACGTTGCGAATGTTAAGCACGTGAGCTCGAATCATCCGGCGGTAAGGGTTTCCGCTCGCCAGCTACCGATCTCCCGAGACTACGTCTAAATTGTGCCGATGAAATTCACGAAAATGCATGGCGCCGGCAACGATTACGTTTACATCGATTGCTTCACGGAAAAGCTACCGAGTGATTTGGTCGGTTTAGCGAGATCGATTTCGCATCGGCATTTTGGTGTGGGCGGTGATGGATTGATTTTGATCCATCCGAGTGACCATGCGGACGCGCGGATGCAGATGTTCAATGCTGACGGTAGCGAGAGTGAGATGTGTGGTAACGGCATCCGCTGTGTCGCCAAGTACGTCTACGATCACGGACATGCGAAGAAAACGGAGTTGGCCATTGAGACGGGCAACGGTATTTTGCAATTGTCACTGAGCGTTGGTACCGATGACCGCGTGGCGAGTGTGACGGTCGATATGGGCGAACCGAAACTCTTAGCGAGCGAAATTCCGACAACCCTCGTGGCATCCGGTCGCGTTGTGAACCACGAGCTCGAAATCGGTGGCCAGCGGTTGCAAGTGACGTGTGTCTCGATGGGCAATCCGCACTGCGTGATCTTTGTCGATTCGGCAACCGATGATTTGGTGCATCGTGTGGGATCGCTCATCGAGAATGACCCGCGTTTTCCTCGCCGCACGAACGTCGAATTCATCGAAGTCATCTCGCGCGGCGAAGTGCGTCAACGAACGTGGGAGCGAGGCAGTGGTGAGACGTGGGCTTGCGGAACCGGTGCGTCCGCCGTTTGTGTCGCCGGCGTGCTGACGGATCGTACGGATCGCGAGATCTTGAATCATTTGCTTGGCGGTGATTTGACCCTCCGCTGGGACGCCGCGTCGAACCACGTGTTGATGACCGGTGGCGCGAGCGAAGTCTTTAGCGGCGAGTTCAACGTTTGATGTCTGCCGGACTGACTCCGACGAGTGCCGCGGCTGCAGCGGTTTCCGTGAGTGAACTGACCGGGCACATCAAGGCGGTCGTCGAGGGGACGTTCCCGGCGCTGTGGGTGTCCGGCGAGATTTCTGACTTGTCCAAGCCTCGCAGTGGGCATCTCTATTTCACGCTCAAGGACGAGTCGGCCCAGATTCGCGGTGTGATGTGGCGGACGGTCGCGTCAAAACTGCCGTTCGAGATTAGCGACGGACAATCCGTGCTCTGCCTCGGCGATGTGGAGGTTTACGCGGCGCGCGGGACGTATCAAATCGTGTGTCGCAAGATCCAGCCACAGGGCGTCGGTGCGTTGCAATTGGCCTTCACCCAACTGCAAGCAAAGTTGTTCGGCGAAGGTTTGTTTGCGGTCGAGCGAAAGCGTTCCCTGCCGCGGCTTCCAAAACGGATCGCGATTGTGACAAGCCCCAGTGGTGCAGCCATTCGCGACTTTTTGCAGGCCGCAGCGAATCGCCAGACGGCGTGCGAGATCATCGTCATCCCCGCGAGCGTCCAAGGCACGGACGCGGCGGCGTCCATCGTCGCGGGGCTCCACGCCGCCCACCAGCTTGAACCGAGGCCCGATGTCGTGATTCTGTGTCGCGGCGGTGGTAGCCTCGAGGATCTGTGGTGTTTCAATGAAGAGCCCGTCGTTCGCGCGGTGGCCGCGTCCGAGATCCCGACCGTGTCGGTGATCGGCCACGAGATCGATGTCACGCTTTGCGATTTCGCCGCTGACGTGCGAGCGCTCACGCCCACCGACGCGGCCACCCGAGTCTTGCCCGATGCCGCGGCGCTCCAGGCGGGCATCGCCGACGCGCATAACCGGCTCGTCCAGTCGATACGGATGCGAATCGAAACGAATCGCAGCGAATTGCGAGCTCTGAGCGAGCGGCCGAGTTTGGCGAAACCGTTCGAATTGATCCACACGCGATTCCGTGAACTCGATGAGTTGGAATCGCGCGTGGACCGAGGTGTCGCGGGTCGATTGCGGTGGAGCCGCGAGCAATTGAGCCAGTGCGCGGCGTCGTTGACGGCGCTCTCACCGCTGGGCGTGCTATCGCGCGGCTACAGCGTCACGCTCGACCAGCGCGGCCGAACGATCCATCAATCCCAATCACTTCAACCCGGAATGCGCGTTCGCACGCGACTGCATGATGGCGAATTCGAGTCGATCGTTGATTCGCTGCAGTAGTGTTCCCGTCGATTCCGGACGGTGACTCGACTCAGGCCAAAAGTTTTCGCATGGCATTTTTCGCGGCCTCGATGGCCTCAGGAAGTTTGTCGGGTTCTTTCCCGCCCGCTTGAGCCATCTCGGGGCGACCGCCGCCGCTCCCGCCCGTCGCTTCGGCTGCGACCCTGACCCATTCGCCGGCTTTGATGCCGCGATCGACGAGCGTGTTACTGAGCCCACAGACGAAGATCACTTTCTCGCCTTGAGTCGATGCCAATAGCACGGCCGCCGGGACTTCGCTCGACTTGCGAATTTGGTCGATCCAGCCGCGCATGATGTTCGCGTTCGCGCCGGGGGTCTCGACGACGATCATCAGCGATCCGTTGACGGTTTCGGCGGTGGCCAGCAGATCGTCGGCCGTCATCGTGCCACCGGCTGCCGCTCGGCTGAGTTGCTGGGCAAGTGATGCACGATCCGATAGCAATGCTTCGAGTCGGCTGGGAACATCCGACATGGCGACATTGAGCAAGCGAGCGGTATCTCGCAAGATCGCGCGAGCTTGCGGATACTCAAGCGGCGGTTGCGTCTTGGCGCTAACCGTGAGTTTTGTCGCTGAAGTCGATACGGCCCCCGCTTTCCCGGCCGACACATCCTTCTTCAGCTGGCGCACTTCCTTCATCAATTCCGAAGCTTGATCGACGAGCGAAGCTGGCGAGCCCTGCAGGATCTTGGCCGATGCCAGGACGCCCGCAACGGTCTCCTCGCGATGGGATTGGGCCCGCGCTCCCGTCACCGCGATCACGCGTCGAGTGCCCGCCGAGACGCTTTCTTCACTGATCACTTCAAAGGCTTGAACTTCGCCCGTCCGAGTCAAGTGCGTGCCGCCACAGAGTTCTTTGCTAAACGTTCCCATCGACACCATGCGGACGGGATCGGGATATTTTTCGCCGAACAGCATCATCGCGCCGGCTTCGCGAGCGGCTGTGAGCGAGACGGTGTCCCAGCGAATCGGCGAGTCCGCGGTGACTTGATCCAGCACATCACTGCGGATTTGAACAAGCGTCGCTTCGTCGATGGATTCTTGGTTCGAGAAGTCAAAACGCAACCAATCCGCTTCGACCTTGCTGCCCTGTTGTTGGGCGTGTTTGCCGAGATTCTTTTGCAGTGCGTAGTGCAAGATGTGCGTGGCCGAGTGAGCGCGGCGAATAGCGTCGCGCCGCGTGGTATCGACGGTAGCGACGCACGCCGCACTTTCCTTCACTTCGCCCTCGATCAACCGACCATGATGGACGGTCAAGCCGCCATGCTTGTGCGTATCCGTGACTTGAAATTTGAATGTGTCGCCGACGATCATGCCCGCATCACCGACTTGGCCGCCCGATTCGCCATAGAACGGCGTGCGATCAAGCACGAGGCGCAAGGCCGCATCGGCATCGGCAACCAGGTGCGAAACGAGCACGCCTTCGTGAGCCTCGTCGCGACCGTCATCGGTGATGATGCCCTTCACGACCGCGGCGATTTCGACCTGTTCGTAGCCCAAGAACTCCGATTCGTGGAGTGCTTCCTTGAGCGTCTCGAGGGGACCCGTTTGGAACAATTTGAATTGGTCACCGCCACTGACTTCGGCGTGAGTCGCCATCGCGGCTTGGTAGCCGGTCCAGTCGAACGTGTAGTTGTGTTCGGCGCCCATTTGCTGGAGCAATTCCGGAGGCACACCAAAACTCGTGTAAAGTTCGGCGGCCCGTCCGCCATCGATCATGCCGACGTTGTCACTTTGCATCGAACTGAACAATTTTCCAATGCGTTCGAGTCCGGTATCGATGGTGCCGAGGAAGCGTTCTTCTTCGCTCTTGATGACACCCTCGACGCGGGAAATCGTTTCGCTCAGTTCCGGGTAAGGGGTTTTCATCGCGGTGGCGACCGCGGAAACGAGTTGGAATAAAAACGGTTCACGAAGATTCATTTGGTGGCCGTCGAGCACCGCGCGGCGGATCAAACGCCGGATGACATACTTGGCACCGTTGGCGCCCGGATACACGTTCTCGTGAATCGCAAACGAGGCGGCGCGGACGTGGTCAGTGATCCGGCGCAGTCGTCGTCCGTTATCGCTTTGATAATCGTACTTCACACCGACGACTTCGGCGGCTGCGTGAACGATGGGCAATAGTGAATCGATGTGGTAATTCGTCGGCACGCCCTGCAGCACGCTGGCGGTCCGCTCGAGTCCCATCCCGGTGTCGATGTTCTTGCTCGGCAACGGGCGAAGGTTATCCGGTGGATCGCCGACGCGATTGAATTGAGTGAACACCAAGTTCCAAATCTCGACATCGCCGCCGCCATCGAGTTGGTAGTAGATCTCGCTGCACGGACCGCAGACGCCATCGGGCCCCTGGCTCGGCGCGGACGCGGGCCAAAAGTTCTCGTCCTCTTCCATCCGCGATATCCGCGAAGTCGGCAACCCGATCTTCTCGTTCCAAATCGCAGCGGCTTCGTCGTCGTCTTTGTACACGGTTACGTTCAAGCGGTTCGGATCGATCCCGAGCCACTTTTTGTCCGTGAGGAATTCCCAGGCCCAGGTAATCGCTTCTTGCTTGAAGTAGTCACCAAATGAAAAATTGCCGAGCATCTCGAAAAACGTGTGGTGAAACGCGGTTCGGCCGACATTGTCGATGTCACCCGTTCGCAGACACTTTTGGCACGTGGCGGCACGCGTAAATTCGAGCTTCACCTTGCCGAGAAAGTGATCCTTGAATTGGTTCATCCCGGCGGGGGTGAACAAAACGGACGGATCCCAGGTCGGGACCAGCACATCGCTCGGCTTGATCACGCATCCCTTGGTCTCGAAAAAAGCCAAGTATTTCTCGCGTAGCTCGTCAGTTTTCATCGTGATTTTGTGGTTGAAATGTTCAATCGTCAGCAGCCAACGGCCAGATGATATCGGAAGTTGGCCTCGGCGCGGAAGGCGGAAGAGGGCACAACTACGGCTCCCGAAGCCATTCCCTCGCCCCAGTCCTTCATGATGCCCAGTCGAACTCAACCCGCGCGGACCGTTTACGATGCCGTGGTCGTGGGTAGCGGTCACAATGGATTGGTGGCAGCGGCTTACCTCGCCGCCGCCGGTCATGCCGTGCTCGTGCTCGAGCAAAACGACTCACTCGGTGGCGCCACGGCATCGCAACAAGTCTTTCCCGACTACGACGCGTGGCTGTCCCGATACGCGTACTTGATCTCGCTGTTGTCGCCGCAGATCGTCAGTGAATTGCGACTCGATTTCAATACTCGCCAGCGGAGCGTCGCGTCTTTCACTCCCTACCGAGACGCATCGGGCGCCGACCAAGGACTACTGATGTCCAACGTCGACCCGAGTGTGTCTCGCGAGTCGGTCCTCCAGTTAACAAACCGCGCGAGTGATGGGGATGGATTGCAAAGTTTGATGGGGCTTTGCGGCGAGATGGCCGCACTCGCTTGGCCAACGGTGCTCGAGCCGCTGCGATCCCGCAGCGACTTCGCCGCGGCCTGTCGGACGGCGGGCCAGCGTGAAGCGTGGCGCTCGTTCGTCGATGCCCCCCTGGGCGAAGTGATCGAGCGCTACATTCAAAATGATCTGCTACGCGGCGTCGTGATGACCGACGGTAAGATCGGTGTCTTCACTCATCCGCATGACCCGTCACTGATTCAAAATCGATGCTTCCTGTATCACGTGATCGGCGGTGGCACGGGCCAATGGCATGTGCCGATCGGCGGTATGCGATCACTCGTGGACGCATTGGTCGGTCGATGTCAAGACTCGGGAGCTGAGCTTCACGTCGGAGCCACGGCCACCCGCGTCTCGCTCGGCGCGACAACCCACTGCGTCGAGTTCAAGATCGGGGATTCCACTCACCAAGTCGATGCCACTCACGTCTTGATCAACGCAGGACCACGAACCTTTTCGCGGTTGTTGAATCAACCGCTCGTGCAGCAAGCGACCGATGAAGGCTCGGTGATGAAGATGAACGTGCTACTCAAGCGATTGCCAAAGCTCAAGGCGAGTGACGTCGATCCCAAGTTGGCGTTCGCGGGGACGTTGCACTTGGACGAAGGCTACGACCAAATGCAGCATTCGTATGAGCAAGCCCAACGAGGCGAGGTGCCATCAACGGCGCCGGCGGAATCCTACTGTCACACGCTGACCGATGATTCGATTCTATCACCGAAGCTGCGGGCTGCTGGGTTCCAAACCTTGACTCTTTTCGGACTCGACATGCCGTATCGATTGTTCGCAGGAGCCAATCATGATGCGCGCCGCGACCGCGTGATGGAAACGTATCTCGAGGGCCTCGATCGAATTTGTGCGGAACCGTTCATCGACTGTGTCGCGCGGGATCGCGATGGCGCACCTTGCATCGAGATCAAAACGCCGCAAGACCTCGAGCGTGAAGTCGGTTTGGATCTCGGCAACATCTTTCACAACTCGTTGTCATGGTTCTTTACTGATGACGCCGAGAGCGTCGGCACTTGGGGCGTCGAGACCGAACACCCGCGAGTCTATCGAGCCGGATCGTCAGCTGCCCGAGGTGGCGCCGTGAGTGGCATCCCCGGACGCAATGCAGCGATGTGTATTCTGGGGAAGCGATGAGCAGCTGCCTGATTGGTTCGTGCGGCAGCTTCATACGTACCCTCTCCCTCAACGTTTAGTCGGGAAGAGAGGGCAGGGTGAGGGGTAGGGAAATAACTGCCGCTCGCCTTAGTACAGAAACTGGTCCCCACGGCGCTGGTGATTTTGGTGCACGTCCCAAGCTATTTTGCATCATCCCGATAGGTTTACATCATCCCGATAGGAATGAAAGCCATTCGCCGTAGGTAAGCGTCGGTGCCACCCGCGGTCCGAATTGCACAACGCGCCCACCGACCATGAAACGATCGCATCGACGTCGGCTGTGTCACCCCTTCAGGGTCAAATTGGATAGTCTCTGGTTAGCACGTGGTGGTCGTTTCGCTGAAACCACCGGTTAATGGCTGAAATCCCTGTAGGATTATCCTACACATCTTGACCCTCCCGTTAGGTAGGCTCGCACCTTGTTAACGATTGCGATTGTAGCGAAGATGGAATCCCGATGCCTTCGTTTGACGCCTTCGTTTGACGCGAAAGAGTGAGACCCGATGTCCGACGCTGAGAAAGAGTTGCTGGACCGATTGGGCGGCCCGCCTGCGGTCGCTGAAGTGGTTCAAGAGATGTACGCACGCGTGTTAGCGGACGACGAGCTAGCCCCGTTCTTTGCGCACACGTCGATGGAACGGTTGGCAAAGATGCAGTACCAATTCGTCGTGGCGGCGCTCGATGGGCCGGTGACTTACTCCGGTTCCGAACTCACCGCCGTCCACGCCGGTCGTGGGATCACCGGTCACCACTTCGCCAAGTTCTGTGGGCACTTCGCCGACGCGCTCGAAGCCAAAGGTATCTCCAAGCACGATCTCGATTTGGTGCTGTCGCGATTGTCGATGTTCAAAGACAAAGTCACTGGTACGAGCAACACCGGCGGCTAAGGCAAGCGGCACCGAGCCACGAGCATCAATCCTCGCCATGGGCTTTCCACCAACGTCTTGCTTGCTCGGTCGACCAAGGAAATTCGTTCCGCAGTGCGTCGAGTGATCCAGCAAACTGCTGGGCGGATTGAAACCGCAGGGTCGCGTCCTTGGCCATGCACCGACGAACGAGTTGCTCGACCGATTCCGGAACCGGCTCGCTCAGTTGAGTTTGCAAACTGATCGGTTCATGGCTGAGGATGAGTGCAAACAGCGACTCGGGGTCACACTCCGAGAATGGTGGACGACCGGTGAGTAAGAAATACGCGACACAGCCGAGCGAATAAATGTCACTCCGCAAATCCATCACCGTGGGATCGCGGAATCGTTCGGGAGCCATGTACATCGGTGTTCCAGCCCAGATCGCTTCGCTGGTTTGATACATGCCCTTGATCGGATGAAGCGGCTTGGCCAAGCCAAAGTCGAACACGACGGCCCAGTCGCCGACGGAGGCGTCGAGCGAGAGCATGATGTTTTGCGGTTTGATATCGCGGTGCAGTAGACCGGCGTCATGTGCGTCGATCACTGCATCGCAAACTTGGCGGAGGATAAACAACACTCGGCCAATCGGTAGCGCACCGCTGCGAGCGACGACTTCATAGAGCGTCAAGCCTCGTAGCAACTGCATTGCGGTGAAGAACTCGCCATCGGCGGTGCGTCCGTAATCGTAAACGGTGACGATGTGCGGGCTGTCGAGTGCGGCTGCGACACGTGCTTCGCGATCGAAACGCAACAAATCATCAGGTTCTTGACGATCTTGGCGCAGCACCTTGAGCGCCGTGGGGCGACCGAGATGGCGATGCTTGGCACGAAAGACGACGCCCATGCCACCCGTTCCGAGCGGCTCGCCAATCTCGTATTGCACGAGTGGGTCGGGATCCTCGTCGGACGTCGTTCGCTGCGAGCCGACGTAGCTCGCGCCCCAAACCATCGAGCTGACCAGTATCGCTAATCCCGCGAGGCTCCAGTAAAGCTCTCGAGCCGGGACCATCGCCGCGTGATAGTCGCGTTCGACGACGACGCCCATGCCGATGGTTTCGAGCCAGTGCCACGAGCCGTTCACCCGTTGACCCGCGTAGTTGCGATACGGTTCTTGGGACGTGCCCGTCGTCCGCATCAAGACGCTGGCGGCCGCAGTCGTGAGCGGTTGGCCGAGTCGCTCGGCGAGGGTGGCGGACGAACGGCCGGTACCGGGATCCGAGACTCGCAATCGTGTTGCCAGATCATCCGCTGCGGCCGCCAACAACCCCGACGATGCGAGCTGCCGCGCTAACGGGCTCGAGGACATCATCACGCCGCCATCACTGACGAGATAGTAATCGCCGCCGGATCGAGCCCGGCACGCATCAAACACCGCATCGAGTCGATCATAGAGGTCTCGACCACGCACCATCAGCGCCGCTTCGACCCGTTGGCTTTCGTTTCGGAGCGGCACGATCGCGGCTAAAATCGGCGGCATCGACTCGTCGGCGACACCCGTTTTCGGGTCGACACGTTCGGGACCGATGAAGACGCTTTCGCCTCTCATGACGCGTGATAAGGGTTCGACATGCGATAGTGAAATCGATACGCCCATCTCCTTCGCGCCGGCGGACCAAGTCGCCAGCGTATTGCCGGATCGATTCCAGATCTCGAACGCAATGGCCTCGGTGTCGGCGAGCTCGAGGATCGCTGACCTGAGTTTTTCGGATTGCTCCGCTTGCAACAACGCTTCGCTCAACTCGGTCCCTGGGGCGTCGTCATATTCCCGCGAGAGTTCAACGAGTTCCAACGCGTTTTCGCGAACTCTCGGATCCTTGGCCCAGGACTGGATCGATGCCAGTTCCCGTTCGAGCAATTGCGTCACTTCCGCAGCAGCCATCGCACCACTCGACGCAGCGATTGCCGATTCCGCAGCCTGGATCGAAACCAGCATCCGACGCTCAAGAAGCCATCCCAGCAGGAGTATCGGCAGCAACACCGCGAATAACGCGATGTAGATCGGCCAGCGCGGACGCGACTTCTTACGCGAGCGAACTCTTGGCGCCGTGACATCTACCGGTTTGTTCGAACGCGCGGCTTCGTCGGCGAATCGAGGTTGGGCATGAGTCCGCTGGGACCACCTCAGGGTGCTGTCCGCCGGTACCGAAGCGGTGGTTTGCCGCTTCGATCTTGACTCAGAACCACTCGGTGGTCGTCTCGCTTGGAGCCGTTCCACCGACGGCAAGCTCGAGCGTTCACCTTCGATCCGAGCCGCATCGGAGTCATGTTCGCCGAGTAACTCGAGGACCTCGCGAACCAATGCCGCATCGTCACCGGCTTGAGCTCGAACGAACCGATCCCGATCTTCGGCAGGCAATTCGTCGGCAGCTAAAAAGAGTTCCCGAATCTCGGCGTAGCGTTCGGCATCCATCAAGCCGACTCGCTCCCGCGGGGTGACCTGGGGAAATTGATCGCGGGCTCGTCGCACCCGTACGTATCGTTGTCGAATTCGTCTCGCTCGAACTCGTCTTTGTCGAATTCTCGCAATTGTCGCCGCATCCAGGCTCGGGCCATCGCCCATTCCTTTTCGATGGTCCGCAGTCCCAGATTCATTTCGGCGGAGATCTCACGCATGGTCATGCCGCCAAAAAAACGCATTTCCACGATTTTAGCTTGCCGTGGATTGAGTTCTTGGAGCGTTTTGAGCAAGTCATCCAAAGCGACGACGTCACGATCTTCGTGTAACTGGAATGTCACCTCGTCGCTCAACACTCGCCGTTCCCATTGGCCGCCGCGTTTGAGCGAGTGTGTTTTACGAGCGTGATCGACGAGGATTCGTCGCATCACGGTGGCTCCGATGGCAAAAAAGTGCGTCTTTCCCTGCCAATTGATCCGCGACTGGTCGACCATCCGCATGTAGGCCTGGTGGACCAAGGAGGATGAACTCAGCCGATTTCGGATCGGTTCGTTCTGCAGAAATCGTCCCGCCAAGCGACACAGATCGTCATACATGATCGTGAACAACCGGTCGGTCTCGCCCGTTTGGCCCTCGCGGCTGCGACTCACCAGTTCGGTAATCGTACTCATTGGTACGCGCTCATGGGGATCGTGGCTCTCAAGGGGCGCCCGGTGACGACTCAGTGGAGCAAATCATACATCGAAGGAGAACCTCACAAACAGTCCCGCAAACGCAGAATCTTGCCTGCAGTGCAGGATCATTACGGGGTTCGCTGTGCTGCGAGCAACTCACGCCAAGCCCGACTCGCCTGGGAGATCGTTGCGGCATGAATATCGGCAATGTCATTCACGTTCGAGGCGTAGCCGCCTGCCATCGCGATCGCGAGCGGCACCCGGGCCCCATTCGCTTGCGCCGTTGTGGCCCAGGAAATCACCCGCGAATCCCTTTCGGCGAGCCCCTGTTTCGTCAAATTCATCCGTCCCAATCGGTCGCCCCGGAACGGGTCTGCTCCCGCCAAGTAAATAGCCAAGTTGAACGGACCGAACGTTTGCAATTGCTCGAGTCCTCGCGCGAGCGCATCGAGATAGTCGCCGTCATCGATTCCGTCGGCCAGCGGGATATCGATGTCGCTGGGTACTTTTCGGCTCGGGAAATTCTTGGCACCGTGCATGGAAAATGTGATCGAATTGTTGTCGCCGCTGAGGATTGAAGCCGTCCCGTTGCCCTGGTGAACATCCAAGTCGATCACGCAAGCTCGCTCAATGGTGCCTTCGTGCTGCAGCGTTCGGATCGCGACGGCGGCGTCGTTGAATACACAGTATCCCTCGCCGGCGTCCGCAAACGCGTGATGCGTGCCGCCCGCCAAGTTCGCGGAGATGCCTTCGACCAATGCGGTTCGCGAGGCGGCGATGGTCGCCCCGGTACTGCGTCGTGAACGCTCGACCATCGCGAGTGACCAGGGAAATCCGATCCGCCGAATTTCGGCCGCTGTGAGCGTTCCGTGCTTGACGGCGTCGAGATACCTCGGCGTGTGGCACAGCAACAATTGTTCGTCGGTGGCGGCCGGTGGTACGACCAAGACATCGCCGCTATGCAGCTCGGACGTCGCGATCCGCTGGCGCAGCAGCCGGTACTTGCTCATCGGAAACCGATGGCCCTCGGGCAGCGGCAATTCGAAATGGTCGGTGTAGTAGATTCGCATGGGACCCGCGGCTATCGCTTGAGCCAGCCTTTCTTCCAAAACATCACGACCATCGAGCACGCCATAGCGGCCATCAACAGCAACGCAAACGGATATCCATATCGCCACTCGGTCTCGGGCATATTCCACCGCGACGCACTGCGGTCAAAATTCATACCGTACACACCCGCGATGAACGTCATCGGAATGAAAACGGTTGAAATGATCGTCAACACCCGCATCACGTCATTCGTTCGCTGGCTCAATTGAGTGAAGTACAAGTCACGCAAGTCCGAGACGACTTCGCGAAACGATTCGGTGACTTCGAGAATTTGGGTGGCGTGGTCGACGCAGTCGCGAAAGAAGAGCTGCGTCGATTCGCTGACATGGCCGCTCGCGTCTTGAACCAATCGGTTCATCGCCTCGCGATGGGCGTAACTGATCTTGCGGATCACGGATAACTCTCGCTTGATCTCGCGGATTTGCGTATTGGCCTGAGGCGTCGCGGCCAGCGTCACTTCGTCTTCGAGTTGCTCGAGCGTCCGCCCGTATTCCTCGAGCATCGGAAAATACGCATCGATCGCGGCGTCGATCAGACAATACATCAGAAAATCGGCATCATGCTCGCGGATCCTACCCAGCGACTCCCTCAGTCGTCGCCGCACCGGGTCAAACGAATCGCCGACGCGTTCTTGGAATGTGATCAGTGTTCGACCGCAGAGGACGAACGAGATTTGCTCCAATGCGGGTGGCGTTTGCTGGTCCGCCAATCGCAGCATGACCACCAATCGATCGGCAACAATTTCCGCCTTAGGCCGCTGGTGCGTGTGGACAATGTCCTCCAGCGTTAAAGGATGGATCTTGAACGTATCCCCGATGCGATGCAGTAATTCAGTATCACCCAGCCCCGATACATCGATCCACTGGACGCCCTCGGACACATCGGCGATTTTCTTGGAACCGGCATCATCGTACTCGCGGAGTGATTGGTCGTTGTACACAAACCGGTGGACACGGCTTGGCGACGCGTCACTATCGTGATGTACTGATCCGGGCGCCGCACCGACGCCGCTGCGGCGCTTGAATGGCCGGTATAGCTTCTGGCGGAACTTCGCGTGGCGGCGTGCTTTTTTATGACCGTTGCTCAACTGAATGTCTCTCGATACGGATGATGTCGCCACTCACTCGTGAAAGTAGCTGCTCGATGGAAAAGTTGACTCCAACCCAAAATCCACAATCACGGCCGCCGCGGGTGGTCATCATCGGCGGTGGGTTCGCCGGTCTGCAAGCGGCCCGCTCACTCCGCAAGGTAGCGGTGGAGGTGAAGTTGATCGACCGCCGCAATTTCCACCTCTTTCAACCGCTGCTTTACCAGGTGGCCACGGGCGAGTTATCACCCGCCAACATCGCCACGCCCATCCGTGGCGTGTTGAGGAAACAAAAAAACGCGCTGGTCGAACTGGGCGAGGTCTCCGGATTTGAGTTGAATCCGCCAGCGGTGATCACGACCGATGGCAAGATCGAGTTCGATTATCTCGTCCTCGCGACAGGCTCGACGCACCACTATTTCGGCAATGAGCAATGGTCGAAGTTCGCGCCGGGTTTGAAAACAATCGAAAATGCGACGGAGATTCGTCGCCAAATCCTAGCCGCATTCGAGGCCGCCGAGCGATGCGGTGACCCGGATACGGCCCGTCAATTGTTGACATTTGTGATCGTTGGCGGTGGACCGACGGGCTGCGAACTCGCGGGAGCACTCGCCGAAGTGGCGCACTATACACTCCAGGAAGACTTTCGCCGCATCGATCCCCGTCACGCAAGAATTATCCTCGTCGAAGCCGGCGGATCGACTTTGGAAAACTATCCGAGTGAACTCGGTGATCGATCGCGAGCCGATTTGAAGCGACTCGGTGTCGAGGTGCTGGTCAATACTCGAGTGACCGACGTCACTGCCACCACCGTGTCGGTGACGGATACAATGAGTGATCAATCGCAAACGATCGCCACGAGAACGGTGATTTGGGCTGCCGGAGTGAAAGGAAGCCCCTTGGGTGAATCTCTCGCACGGGTCGCGGGGATTTCCCCAGCCCGTGGCGGACGAATCGCTGTCAATGAAGATCTCTCGTTGCCCGGTTATCCTAAGATTTTCGTCGTCGGTGATCTGGCATCGTTCGATCACGGCGGATCCGGTCCCCTACCCGGATTGGCTCCCGTGGCGATGCAAATGGGCAAGCATGCCGCTCGCTCGATCATCGCGGACTTGAGTGGCAATTCTCGTGAGTCATTCAAGTACCACGACCGTGGTAGCCTGGCCGTGATCGGTCGCTACTCAGCCGTGGGATTGATCGGCGATCGCCAGGTCAAGGGCATCATCGCCTGGGCGGCATGGCTCGGCATTCACTTGATGTACATCACCATGTTCCGCAACCGGTTGCTCGTGCTGATGCAATGGGGATGGACGTTCTTGACCCATGATCGTTCGGCGCGATTGATCACGGACGGACCCGCCGTGGACATCTCCTCGATGGAACGTGCCACCGGTTGGGACGAAGACCCCGTGGTGCCACTCGGAATGAAATGAATGATTCAACTCAACACGATCGATCAAGCGCAAGCTTATGTGGAAACCGCGCGCCAGTCACGCCGGATTGTGGGTTTGGTCCCGACAATGGGAGCACTCCATGAGGGGCACCTCTCGCTCGTCGAGAAGAGCTGTCGCGAATGCGACGAGACCATCGCCACGATTTTCGTGAATCCGACCCAGTTTGGACCCGGTGAAGATCTCGATCGATATCCGCGGACGCTTGCCGAGGATCTCGAGCGACTCGAGCGAGTCGGTGCCTCGGCCGTGTTCTTGCCGGCGGCTGAGGCCATGTATCCCCACGGATTCAGTACCACGATCGAGCCGCCCGCAGTCGCCTCACCGCTGGAGGGTGCGCTGCGACCGGGGCACTATCGCGGCGTCGCCACCGTGGTGCTCAAACTGTTTCACATCTTGCCAGCCCAGCACGCGTACTTTGGCCGCAAGGATTACCAGCAAGTAAAAGTGATCCAGGCGATGACGCGTGATTTGAATTTGCGAGTCGAAGTCGTGATGTGCGATACCGTTCGTGACCCAGATGGGCTGGCGATGAGCAGCCGGAATCGGTATTTGTCGCCCGACGATCGCCAGCGAGCATTATTACTCAGCCAGGCGTTAGATGCCGCGAAACGTTTGGCCCTCGATGGGATGACATTGACGACGCAACTGGAGGATACCATGCGACGTGTCCTCGCGGGTGAATCGATCGATGTGGCGAGTCGTACCTCGTCGACCGCCGGCGTCGATGCGATCGACTACGCCGTCGTCGTTGATGCCGAAACGCTCTCCAGCGTTGCCAAACTCGAACGTCCCGCGGTGGCGCTAATCGCCGCGCGAGTCGGAAATACGCGGTTGATTGATAACGAACCGATCGAATTCTAGTCCAGCACCCGAGTCCTAAGAAATTCAATGATTCAACGTATCCTCGTCACCGGCGGCGCCGGCTTTCTCGGCTCGCACCTCTGCGAACGTTTGGTCGACCAAGGTCACGACGTGATTTGTCTCGATAACTTTTTTACGAGCCAGAAAACCAACGTCACGCACTTGCTCGGCCGACCCAATTTTGAACTGATTCGACACGACATCACGTTGCCGATTTTTCTCGAAGTCGACCAGATCTACAACATGGCCTGTCCAGCCGCTCCGGGGCATTACCAATTCAATCCCATCAAGACGATGAAAACGAGCGTGCTCGGCTCCATCAATATGCTCGGTGTGGCCAAGCGATGCGGGGCAAGAATCCTGCAAGCAAGTACGAGCGAAGTTTACGGCGACCCGGAGGTGCATCCGCAAACGGAAGACTATCGCGGCAATGTCAATCCGATCGGTATCCGCGCCTGTTACGACGAAGGCAAACGCGTCGCCGAAACGTTGTTCATGGATTACCACCGCAGCAACCGCGTCGACATTCGTATCGTCCGCATTTTCAATACGTATGGGCCGCGAATGCATCCCTACGACGGCCGCGTCGTGTCGACGTTCATTCGCCAAGCCCTCGCCGGCGAGCCGATCACGATCTTTGGTGACGGTGAACAAACACGATCATTCTGTTACCGCGACGACCTCGTCGATGTCATCATCGCGATGATGAACAACACGACCGGATTCATCGGTCCCGTCAACATTGGCAACCCGCACGAATTCACCATCCGCCAGCTCGCGGAACAAGTGATCGAAATGTGCGGTGCGAAAAGTAAGCTGGTCCAGCGGCCGCTCCCTCCCGACGATCCCACCCGCCGCAAGCCTGACATCACGCTCGCGAAACAGCATCTCGGTTGGGAGCCGACGATCCAGCTCACCGAAGGCCTTCGTCACACCGTGGATTGGTTCAAGTCCATCCGGCTCAGTGACTACCGTCCGCCGACGCCTAATTTCTCCTAGTGCCGCGTGCGTCATTCGTTGACGTCCTGCTTTTCAGTCTCGCCCGGCTGATCGGAAGAAGACTCTTTTTGCTCAATCGACTTGTTCATCTTCGGCAACATCAAGTCAAGGCGTCGTCAGCGGCTACACTATCTTCACGGCCGACGGCGGATTCAAAGGGGCATCACCTACGGCGAAACCGACGAGTTCGGTACCAACGCCTTTGCTGATCCCGTCACTGTGGATGACATCCACGCGACCATCCTGCGTTAATTGGGTCTGGACCACGAACGACTCACCTTTTGCTATGGTGGATGCGATATTCGATTGACCGACGTGCATGGCCGAGTCCTGAAGGAGATTTGACATGATGCAATTCGAAGAACCGTATTTGACAGCGTTGCCTTTAAACGCACGAAGTTGGGCACCTTCCATTCCCGTCGCGTTGGCTCCCGGCCTGGAAGCAAGCGATCGTAAACTGCCTCGATTGATCGCAGCGATCATCTTC
>JBBSJZ010000050.1:0-18068 GCA_038256795.1 Pirellulales bacterium
AACGCCGTCAATACGAGCAGTAGCGCTAACGAAACACCGACGCGACCCAGCAACGGTCGCAGTCGCGGATACACCCGTCTAAGCAGTGGTTCAGGGTCGACGCCGGGGAATCTCATGAACAGCATGCTGGCTGCGAATCGCTTCAACTTCAGCAATGATTCGTGAAGCCGCTTATCATGCAATCGATCTCCTTGATCGAGCGATTCCTACAACGTCAAACCACTTTGATGCAGCCGCATGATCATCGAATTCATCTCGGCGGGCGATACACGCTGGGGCGCGAACGCTCGTTCAAAGGAAGTACACAATGACCCCAGCGTCGCGCCCGACTCGAGTCGTTCGAGAATGAAGAATTCCTCGGGTCGAAGCCGGTGATACTTCATCGCGATCGGGTCCTTGACCACGATTGCCGACGAGTTGCGATGATGAGTCTCGACGACGCGCAGATCCAAGCGTCGCGACACCGTGAGCGGTCTCGATGTCGACGACGGTGAAGAGCTGGCTGAAGTTTTCATCAACGAAAGTAGAAGATGACATGGCGATGAGCGAAATCGATCACGTCGCTGAACCAACTCGCCAGCACACTTCGTTGACCGCACACAATCTTGGCCGTCACGCCCGAACCGACGCGAACATGGCCACTGCCGACTTCGACTCCGCTGGATTCGGCAACCAAGTTTTCGCTCGCGTCCACTTCCGCGATCGCGTCCATGACCTGTTTGCCCGCCTCGCTGAGCCGCGAAGCTGTCGAGACGCTCACGAGCTCGGCTTGATAGGTTCTTGTCGGCTCCGTGGCGACGGCGAATCGAATCGGCAACGTTTTTGTGGATTGGATCGACGCGAGCACCGTCCCCGCATCTTCGTCCGCAACCTCGAGATTCAATCGCCACGGGCTCGCGTCGTCGATCACTGACAATATCAAGTTGCCGCGGCCGATTGGCCGATTTTGAAGCCGCTGGGCCAATTGCCAAGCGACGATGCGGCCACCAATGGGGCTGATAATGGTGAGTTCCCGCTGCATCTCGGCAACAATCTTCGCTTGTGTCCGCAAACTGTCGAGTTCGTTTTCAAGCTGGCGCTGTTCGAGCGCGAGTTGGCTGTCACGATTCGCGTCACCACTTCCGGACAACCTCAACGAGCGTGTGGATGCGAGTCGCTGGAGTTTGGTTTGAACTTCACCCGCGATCGATTCTCCTTGGCTCTCGAGTTCCGCGTTCTCCATCACGACCAGCACATCACCGGCTTTGACGATATCACCGTCAACAACTTTGAGTTGCTTCACGGTGCCATCGAGGTTTGCGAATACTTGGCGCCGAACCGAGGGTTCGAGGGTGCCGGTGGCAATCAACACGTGGTCGATGGGGATGACGCATCCGGCGACGATCGCCGAGACCAGCGCGGCTGCGAGCGTCAACCATAGCACTCGCTTCTTGCTGTCGACGATACGACCGATCGCCATCCAAACCGGTAACCCGAAGATGAAACCGTGTTCCATCGAATTGCTTAGCGCGAGTGTGGCATCTCGGCGAACCAGTTCCATCGACGGCGACAACGTCCGAGGTGCGTCGCCCGAGAAGTACTCGAGCATCATCATTCCGGATTGCTTGAAGTCACGATGAAGTGTGTCGAGGAGGTCAACATCGCGTGCGGTCGTGTCGGCTTGATTATCTCCACGTGAAAAGCCGAGCGGCAACAGCACCACACACATCACTTTGGATTCGTCAAGATACTCGTTGAGCGGTTGAACGATTTGCGGCGGTAAGTCTTCATCACCCGGCAACACGATTCCGCGTCCGAGCACACTCGCGGCCTTGCATAGTTCCTCGCTGGTGCGAACCGTGTTACTCCGCCGATCGATCACCGCGACACCGCTCACCGCTGTGACGCGGTAGTTCGTGCGACGCGTTGTCAGCACCGTGACGCGGTCCGGCTTGAGCAATCGGCGGGACTCGTTCGCGATCCGATACGCCGTCGCGTTCAAATCTAAATCGAGATGCAAGCGACTGAGATCACCGGCGCCAATCGTCGCTGCATCGGTTTTCTTAGTCGCCACCTGGGGCGCGTCGAAACGATGCATCGCGGCTGCGACACCCGTGCGAATCTCATGCAATTGTTTGAGGGATTGTATTTGCTGCGCGGGCGCCAGTTTTTTTGACAGCGGATAGACCAGCAGAACGGCAGCTCGTTTCGGGGCGGGCTGAAGTTCGATACCGATCGATCTCGCGAGACCGACGGGTGTCGCTAGATCCGCGGCTGTGGCCAGCGTGGTGATTGAGGCCAACGTCGACTTGATCGCGTCGCGATTCAGTTGCGATGCGAGCCATTCGTCAGCGACGAGCATCTCTGGCGAGTCCCACGGGGCGGCATGCACGGCGACGATTCCCGCACCGAACGCGACCCGCAGCTCAGCGGCGACGCGGCGCAGAAAATCACTGAGATCAGCAGATTCGGCGGCAATCAGCGACCAATCGACGCGACCTCGAGCACCGCACTGCATCGGCATCGCGGGTCGATGTCCCAAGTCATTCGATCGGCTCGATGGGGCGTTCACCAACATTCAACTTTTTTCTACGGACACGTCGAAGAACTTGCAAACCGCCAAGACTCAAACCACTTCGGCTCTGGCGAATTCAGCCACGAGTTCCGAACGCTTGAGGTCCGGCGCGAATTGGGTGAGGAGCGATCGAGCGTAGTTCGTGATCCAGCTCGTTGACCTCGTAAAGCAACGCTTACCGAGCCAAAAACAATGGCTCGGGTTCCCGCGAAACAGTTGTGCCGACTTTAACGAATAATTAGCCTAGGCGGCTCCGCATCGGCGCCCGCTGGCCCTGCCGACGAGTCAGTACAACTGGAAATCAATCCGCAACGCACCAAGCCATGCGTCGCGCGAAGTCAACTTGAAAATCACTTCTCCAGCGGCTGACCGTTGTGCGTGGGTCGAACGAATCGGACGCGGGTAAGTCGCGATACCAGCCATCGGGCTCGCGCGCAAAACTACCGCCCCATCCCGGCCGGCTCGGGTCCGCAGGATCGTTGCCCCCGCGAGGTAGAAAAAAGAACCATGATGGTGTGTCGCCCTCCTTCATGCAGCCATGAGGATTCGGTGCCGTCCAAGTCATCGTCGGATACAACGCTCCCAATGGCCCCTGTGATCTAACGTTCGCCTCGATCCAATCTCCACTGGTCGTCGCCGTGTCGCCGGTCAAGTACATGCCTCGATACGTTCCCGTTCGCTTATCGCTTCCCTTGAATGCGCTAGCCAGCACGTAGTGCATCCCAGGAAACTCGCTGCGCATCCAATCCGCGATTCCGTCTTGGTCGTTGATGTCATAGACGCGAAACTTGGTGACGAAGGAGGCGAATTCGACAGCCGATCGATCATTCTTGACCCGCCACAAAGCTTGCGCAAAATCGGTCTGTCCGCCCCAGATTGAAATGTTCAATGGCTGCTCCGTCGTCCCAGCATCAATCCGCTGGATGAGCAAACGTGATCCGTCCGTATCATGACTCGTGCCAATGTTTGCTCGCTCGCGTTGAGGGTTGCCCGATCGAACGACGGCGGCCAACTCATCCGCGCTGGGCCAACCCTTCGCGTGCTTCGTTAATCGAGCAACGACGTCCCCATAGGCGGCGATCGTTTCAAGAATCAAATCCGGTCGCGTCACGGATTCTTTTAATTCACCACGCGTCCCCGCAGCGCTCGCGATGATCGCCTCGATTTGAAACTCGTTCGCGTAGAGCAATAACCGCACGAGAGACTGCTGGTCATCCGGGTCACCGCCGATATCGGTCAATACCGCCAAACGGGGCCGCTCGGCGATAGCGGTTGAGCTCCCGACATTGACCGTCATCACGACGAGCATCATCAATGACATCTGCGCGCGGAGGCAGCGAAGTTGGAAACAATTCATTTCATGGTCATGAAAAGTTGGCACGGCTGATGTGAACGCCTTTGGTGCTAGCCACCGGCGACTCATCATTCTAACAATTTTGTCCCGGCCGGTGGCTAGCGATTGTCTACATCACCTTGGCCAAGGGTACCGCTTGTTCCTTGATCAACCGCGTGATGAGATCGTCGACGGTAATCCCGTCGGCTTCGGCGGCAAACGTGGGGACGATGCGGTGCCGCAGCACGGGGTGGGCGAGTTTTTGGACGTCGTCGATCGTGACGTGGGTGCGACCGTGTAGCAGTGCTCGCGCCTTCGACGCGAGTACGAGTTGTTGACTGGCGCGTGGTCCGGGGCCCCACTCGATCAACTCTCTCGCCCAGGGCTTGCTCTCAGGATCACGGGGGCGAACGGCGCGAACCGCATCGAGCACCCAATCCTTGACGTGCGGTGGCAGCGGTACTCGCCGCACCGTTCGTTGAAACTGGATGATCTCGTCGCCGCTCACAACGGCCTTGACCGTCGAATTGAACGTGGATGTCGTCCGATCGACGATCTCCGATTCTTCTTCCCGCGACGGGTACTCGACAACGACGTGGAACAAAAATCGGTCGCGTTGGGCCTCAGGAAGCGGGTACGTGCCTTCCTGCTCGATCGGGTTTTGGGTTGCGAGCACGAAGAAAGGTTCTTCGAGCTTGTACGTCTTTCCCGCTGCCGTGACTTCGTGCTCCTGCATCGCTTCGAGCAATGCGGCTTGCGTTTTTGGCGGAGTTCGATTGATCTCGTCGGCGAGCAACATCTGGGTGAACACGGGACCGCGTTCAAAAACGAATTGGCGTCGTCCGGTTTGGGGATCCTCTTGGATGATGTCCGTGCCCGTGATATCTCCAGGCATCAAATCCGGTGTGAATTGGATCCGCCGAAACGTCAAGTTCATGGACTCCGCCAGCGTCCGCACCATCAATGTTTTGGCGAGCCCCGGAACCCCTTCGAGTAAACAGTGACCGCGTGAGAGGATCGCCAACAGTAATTGTTCGATGGTTTCGTCTTGGCCGACCACGACCTTGCCCACCTGCTCGCGAATTTGTTGGCACGCTTCGACGAGTCGTGCGGCGGCTCGGGCGTCATCTTCAGTTTCAATCGGCGGAGGCTGGACCACGAACGTTTCTCGGGCGGAGGGTCTAAATCGAAAGCGAGCGAATTGGGACAGTATAGTCTTCGAGCGAACCCGTGACGTCTACGGGTTGCGGGACGCTGGAAGGGCATAAACCGCGTAGGTTGGGTTGTCGTTTTCATTAGTCGGATACACGCGCACCAGCGGCAAGTTGCGACCGACGACGCGGCGATCGACGACCATCCAGCGAACGTCGTACTTGTCCGCCAATTCACGCAGCACGTCATAACGAATACTCGTCCGACGTCGGCCCAATCGCGGCGGAAACACCGCGGAGTATCGATACCGCCACTCGATCAAACTTTCGACATCCTGTGGCACATCCTTCCAATTGACGACTTCGGCGCGGCTGGCATACCACTTAAAAGTTTGCTGGTGCCGCGGCGTCAAAAAAACTTCATCGGCCGCCGTCGACATCTCGATCCATTGGCATACCGCGACCCAATCCTCGAAACTTTGCCGTTGTTCCGCGGGCGTGGCTGTCGTATTCCAGCCCAAGAGCTCATGGCTCGCCGACGGTGGAATTCCAATCGCCGAGCGCCGATAGCTGCTCCAAAACACCGCAACGGTGGCGATCACGAGCACACCGCTCGCCGCAACTCGCGCCATAAATGGCATCGGGGAACGAACGATCACACTCACCAATAACATCGCCGACATCAACGGAATAAACGCGTCGCTCAGTCGGAACCAGTAGAACCGCAACAGCTTCGCCGCAAGATCCGGTGCAATCGCTGGTAGCAAACCGACGAACAGACCTGTCACGAGGATGAGAACGGTACCGATTGTGAACCACCACAACCGCCGCAACGGTTCGCTCACGACCCGCCGCAAGAAAGAGTAGGCGACGATCGTCGCCAACAGTAGCGAGAAGTGACGCGCGTACCAAGTGACGTCAAGCGCGGCGGGCAACAGATGGTGCGAAAGCCGAAAGTAGGCGTAGATTTTTGCCGCCACCGCTGCGTCCGCATCATCAGTGCCGATCGTCAACGCCAGCGAAGGCACGAGCCCAAACAGCGCGATGGCACCACCGATGAACAACTCGCGACAAAGTAGCGGCTGGCATTGGTCACGACCGCGCTCGGTGCCCAACCACGCCACGACGCCCGCAATCACCGACCAACCACCAACCAAAACATGAAACGCCGACGCCGCGCCGAGCCACAGCCAGACGCGGTTCCAACGCCCTCGCGCGATCTCCGCCATCCCGGCAAGTGCGAAGCCAAACGCCGGGACCTTAGCTTCGATGCCGCCGATCACCCATTCACCGGCGAGATTCGCGTATTCAACACCAGCGATCCACAACAGTGCGACGGGAATCGAGACCCAGCCAACGCCGAGTGATGCGGCACACAAGCGACGCAGTCCGAATGCAACCAGCATCCAGCCGGCAAACCGCCCCATCCATGCGGTCGCTTCCAAGGATACAAATTTTGTGGGCCAGCCGAACACGACATAGAACATCCAGTGCGCTTTGCCGGATGAAGCGAACACGTCATTGGCACAGTACTCGGGCTGCCAAAAGTTCTTAGCCTTCACCAAGTAATGCGCCTCGTTCACCATCGGTGCGGGATCACCCGCGTAGGCAAAGAATAGCAGGACCAATAACCCCATCTCGATCCATGCCCGCACCCCGTCGGAGATTCGCCCGCGCACCAATTCAGTCGATTCACTCATCGGACGTGCTCACCATGGCAGTCGTTATTGCATGGTGGCGTCGGTAATCGGCCGGCGACATGCCGGTCCGCGACTTGAACTGGCGATAGAACGTCGACAAATCATTGAACCCGCACTCAAACGCGATCGCTACGATCGGACGCCGGGTTTCGCACAACAACCGAATCGCGTGCTGAACAGCCAAGCGTCGGACGTAATGCAGCCACGTTTCACCCGTTTGCAAGTGGAACGCCCGCGTGAAAGCTCGCCGCGACAACCCCAACGACGCGGCCGCAGCATCGATCGTCGTGGCTTCGAAGAACCGTTCGTCGAGCCATCGCGTGTAACGATCAATCAACGAAGCCTGTGACGCTGACAACGCGCCATCATCCGACGGCTCTCGAATCTTCGCCGCTTGATCACAAATCACTTGGACCAACCGCATCGTCTCAGTCACCATGCCAAGGGGTCGCTCGCGGAGCGGTTGACCCTGGGCATACGCGAGTCGACGCAGATGTGACGCGACCCGATTTGCGACGTGCTGGTCCCGCTTCAATTTCCCCGTCGGAAACCGCTCCAGCAGACTCGCGTCGAACTGCAACAGCGATGTCGCGACACAGCAAATGTACAAACTCGCAGCCGCCGACGGATCATCCTCAATCCAATTCGTGCTGCCCGGTGGCACGACGAGACAATCACCGAGCTCGAAAGAATCTCGCGTATTTTCACAGGCCAACGTTCCAGCACCTTGCAGCACGTAAATGATTTTCAGAAACGCGTGCGTCCGCGGTCGCATCGAAAAACCCACATCGTGATGGCTTTCCAGCAACAACACACCCCAACTCGGAAGATTCTCTTCGAGCGGATGCCGCGTCAGTTGAACCGTCTCGCGTTGTCTCAAATGTAAAACATGCCCGATTTGCAAACATTGGCTAAAACCTGATTCTCCAAGATCTGACTCCAAAATTCAACTACGTTGTCGAAATACTTTCCCACTGTTCTTTTCCACCCGAGTTCATCGGTCATGCCCAACGACGTTGCCGCCTCCGCCACTGGTGAGTCTGACGCGTTCGATCCCGTCACGATGCTTCGACCGCGCCGCCGGATCGCCGGCATGTCAGCAATCTTGCTGCCGTTCCTCTCCTGTGGTGATGTCGACTGGGACGGATTCACCGACCACGTCGAGCGAACGTTCAATGCTGGTTTGACGCCCGCGGTGAACATGGACACGGGTTACGCGAACCTAATCGATGAACGCCTGCGCCGGGAAGTGCTCGCGCGCACCCAGGCAATTGCAGCGGGTCGGAAATTTGTCGCCGGTATTTTCGTCGGCGACGATGTCGGCTCGGCCTTGCAATTGGATGCTTATCGGGCCGGAGCGGCCGACATTGTCGCGACTGGTGGATTGCCGATCGTTTTTCAATCGTTCGGATTGTCCAACTTGCCGGACGAAGAAATTGCAGCGGCTTATGAGCAGATCACTTCCGATTGCGACTCGTTTCTCGCATTCGAACTCGGCCAGATGTTTGCGCCGTTTGGCAGGATTTATGCGCTCGACGTCTACGAGCAACTGATGCGATTGCCCAAGTGCTTGGGGGCCAAGCATTCGTCGCTGAGCCGCTCGCTCGAATGGCAACGGCTGAGATTACGAGATCGCGTACGTGCCGATTTCATGGTGCTAACTGGCAACGACTTGGCGATCGACATGGTGATGTACGGCAGTGACTACCTGCTGGGCTTGAGCACGTTCGCACCGGAAGCGTTCGCCGCAAGGGATCGGATGTGGCTCGCGGGTGACGAGCGATTTTACGAGCTCAATGACTTGCTCCAGTACCTCGGTACGCTCACCTTTCGGCACCCCGTGCCCGCATACAAGCACTCCGCCGCGATGTTCCTCAAACTACGTTACGGGTTGGCGACCGACCGAACGCATCCACGTTCGCCGACGCGGCCCGAGGCGGACCTTGAAATACTTGCACTCATCAACGATTCTCTCAATCAAATTCTCGAAAGCTAAACACGATGGCGAACGCACCTCGGATTGCGAGTTTAAAAACTTTCGCAGAATTCACCGGCCATCTTGACCGACTCGGCTTGACGATGCCGATCGACGAGAACGTTGAATCGGGCAGCACGTCGCCACTCGCGCAACCGTTCGAGGTTGGCTCGCACACGGTGGGTAACCGATTTTGCATTTTGCCCATGGAAGGCTGGGACGGGACAAGCGATGGCCAACCGACTGAATTGACGCGGCGACGATGGCGAAACTTTGGGATCAGTGGTGCGAAACTCATTTGGGGCGGCGAGGCGGTTGCGATCGCGCACGACGGCCGAGCGAACCCGAACCAGTTGCTCATCCATGACAAGAATCTTTCGTCACTCGAATCACTTCGCGAAGAGCTCGTCGCAGCGCACAATGAACGATTCGGCACGACGAGTGACCTATTCATCGGCTTGCAATTGACTCACTCGGGTCGCTACGCACGACCGAACGTCAAGACCCAGGCGGAACCGCGAACCGCCCAGCGCAATACGGTCCTGGATCGCCGCGTGGGTGTGACGGATGACTCCGCCGTGCTGAGTGACGATGAACTGAGTCGATTGATCGACCAGTTTATCGAAGCGGCGGTGCTGGCAGCCAAGGCCGGGTTTGCCTTCATCGACATCAAACACTGTCACGGATACCTCGGTCACGAGTTGCTCGGTGCCGTGGATCGGCACGGTCGTTATGGCGGATCGCTCGAGAATCGGACCCGGTTCATGAGCGAGATCGCGCAGGGGATTCAAGCAAAATTGCCCGACATGGAACTCGGGGTGCGAGCCAGCATCGTCGACTTTCTGCCGCATCGGATGGGTCAAGATGGCACGGGGGAACCGGAACCCGAAGCCGATCCGCGATTCGCGTTTGGCAGTGATCACGCGGGGATGGAGGTCGACTTGTCGGAGCCCGATTGGTTGATGAAAAAAATCCGCAGCCTCGGGATCAAGATGGTTTGCACGACGATGGGCAGCCCCTATTACAACCCCCACATTCAACGCCCGGCAACGTTCCCACCAAGCGACGGTTATCAACCGCCCGAAGATCCGCTCATCGGAGTCGCTCGCCAATTGCACGCGACGTCGGTGCTCAAGGAAGCGAACCCCGACTTGTGCTTCGTCGGCTCCGGCTACACGTACCTGCAGGACTGGTTGCCGAACGTTGCCCAAGCGATCGTCCGTCAAGGTTGGGCCGATAGTGTCGGGTTGGGACGCATGGTGCTGTCGTATCCCGACTTGCCCGCGGACGTGATCGATGGCAAATCGCTGGCTCGCAAAAAGGTATGTCGCACCTTCAGTGAATGCACGAGCGCGCCGCGCAATGGCATGGTCAGTGGCTGTTACCCGCTCGATCCGTTCTACAAAGCTCGCCCCGAACGCAAACGGATGCAGGAACTCAAAAAGACAGCCACCTAGCGGCGTGGAAACGGAATTCCGGGCACTTGCGTGCCCGGCAAGGGCTTTTCGTCCCTCTCGGGACTTCCCTCGCCGAGGCGCTCTCTTCTTCGCACGCCTAAGCGTGGGCTGCTAAAACGTTGGTATTGACATCAAAAATCCTGGGCGTGTTTCTCTTCCGTATCTTAGCCCGGAGTGCGGCAGAGGAAATGCCGGCGGCGTGAGCCACCGGAGGGAAAAAACCCCAGCGATCACCAGCCCAGCGGGCGACACAACCGTATGCCTAGCCACGATTTGTGTCGGCCTCCGGCCGTGCCTGTCACACCGCCCGGCCTTCCGGTGGCTGACGCCACCGGCAAGGATTGTGTCGCCCTCCGGGCTGAAAACGCACGTCAAAACTAGGGAACAAAAGATACGCAAGCGAATGTGCCCACATAACCAAAGGTTTAGCGGGCCAGGCTAACGCCCAAACTGCTGATTGAGCCAACCCTAATTTTCTTCCCTGACAGACCACTAGTTTCCCATTCCCATCTCTCCTGCACCATATCCGCCCGAATAGTCGTTGGTTGGTTGAAGCGTGTTGAGATCCAACAAACCTTCGGCGGCAAGCGTAACCGTTTGCATCTGCAATTTGATGACGCGATCTTTCGCCGTTTCACGCTTTTGCAGGTCGTTCTCGAGCTTCAAGAGACTGTCTTTGAGACGCTGCAATTCGGCTTTCCGGCGAGTGATCATCGCATCGTATTGCTGCGCCAGCGCGGCTTGCGTGAATTGCATCAGCTCCGCTTTCTCCTGATCATTGTCAGAACTGCTGATCCTCGCGATCGCCATTCGCAATTGCGACCTGAATCGGTCATCAGGGTACATGCCGTTGCCGTCTGACATGCTCATACCCATACCTCCACCCATTGCGCCATATCCACCCATACCTGTATACATGTCGTCCATTCCTCCATATTCACCCATTCCACCAGGTCCACTCATGCCTGCACCCATCATCCCGCCGGATTGTGACGTATTTTCGAAGGGGTTCTCGATGGCAGATTTCGGAAGGGTCGGACGAAGAGAGCTGGGCTGCTCATTTGGAACGGTTAAACCCGGCAGGTCTCTTGCGCTATCTTGGGCGAACGATGGCGTTAGCGATGTCACGACGAGAAGTGATGTGAACGAAAAGATAAGTTTCATCGCGGATTACCTTGAGTAAATTGAAGCGGAAGACCAGACGACTGAGTGCGCTGCGAAAGTTCACGCATTTCGAGACGCAATTGCGCGACCTGGCGAGCCCAATGCGTGTCGTCTTGTTGCAGTGAATCATTCAGTAATGTGACATCGCTCGGTCGGGATAGTTGCCGCGCTAGATGTTCGTATTGTCGAGTCAGCCGTGGATCATCGATCGTGTTCACGATGTGATCGGTAACCCGAGAAAACCGAGTATCATCCATCGACATCGTTGCCATGAACGTTGTATCAGGCTGAGGTGTTGTGCTTGGCATGACAGCCCCCATGGTGCTCGGGGAATACGTAAAACGGGCGATGATGAGCCGGCTGTATCCCCACGTCGCAACGACAACCAAGGCGCCGAGCGACCCCAGCACGAGCGACCTTTGGCGACTGGGTTTTCGTTTCCACCATCGTGTGCGGCCACGCTGCTGTTCCGCTTGTGCTTTGTCGAGTTCATCGATCACGGCTTGGCAATCCTGGGGACGACGGTCGATCGAACGTTGTAATAGCGAATGGACTAATTTCACAAAACTTGGTGGCAAATCGCTTCGCCAGTGCGTGAGTGCCGTCGGTTTTTCGTTGATGATTTTGTGCAGCACGGCGAGCGCGTTATCCGCATCGAACGGCGGCCGGCCTGTGCAGAGAAAATACAGCAAGCAACCGAGGCTAAATAAGTCGCTGCGGTGGTCGATGGCTTCACCGCGAGCTTGTTCAGGACTCATGTAGTGCGGCGTTCCGGCAATGACACCGGTTTGAGTGAGTGTCATCGAATCGGCGGCACGGGCGAGATTAAAGTCGGTGATCCAAACGCGTTCGATGTTTTCGCCGACGAGCACGTTGCCCGGTTTGATGTCACGATGCACCAGACCGCGGCGGTGCGCGGCGGCGAGCCCATCCGCTAATTGCCCGGCAACCCTGAGGATCGTCCCGGTCTCGAGCGGGCCGTGCGTCATCACCCATCGCTGCAGCGTCATTCCGGGGATGTAACGCATGCTGCAGCCCCCAGCGCGTCGCCAACCGCAGCAGCAGCGGTTCGTAGATTTGCATGAACTCCGCCCAGGCGACATGATCCTCGGGATCTCCGAGTCGCAGAATCAGGCTCGCTCGTGTTTCAGGATTCAACATCGTCATGGCAAACGTCTCCTTCGCGTCAGATAATAAATCTTAGCGAAGTGCGAAACCTTGCACGGAAAATCCGTGGAGTTATCGAAGAGCGGGAAGTGAGACTGATGGCGTTGCGGAAGTTATCGATTGCAAACGCCGGCGTTTAGTGCCACAGCCGCTCAGTGGAGTAGCTCGTCGAAGAAGGTTCGCATCGCGGTCCAGGATCGGTGGTCCGCCGCAGCGTTATACGCCGCTCCACGTGAGTTATCGTTGCCGGCCATGGGCTGGGTGAACGAATGCACGGCGCCGGAATAGATGTTCATTTGCCAATCGATTTTGGCTGCGTCTAGCTCGGCGACGAACGCTTCGATGTCCGACTCAGGGACAAACGGATCGTCGGCGCCATGGCACACGAGCACCTTGGCCGTGATGTTCTTAGCGTCTTCGGGTCGCGGTGAGTCCAGTCCACCGTGGAAGCTGACAACGCCAGCGACCTCGGCACCACTGCGAGCAAGCTCGAGCACTCCGGTGCCGCCGAAGCAATAACCGATCGCAGCGATTCGGTCCTTCGCAACTCCGGGCTGCAGGCGAAGTTGGTCGAGGCCGAGGTTCAAGCGACGACGATAAAGCTCGCGATCGGTCTTGTAGACCGTGGCAGTCTCGGCGGCTTTCGTCGGCGCGGGCGGGCGAATGCCCTTGCCGTAGATGTCTAGCGCGAGTGCGACGTAGCCCAACTCCGCAAGCTGTTGGCAACGACCTTTTTCGTAGTCACTCAAGCCGGTCCACTGATGCACCACCAAGACACCGGGCGCGCCAGTGCCGGTCTTCGCGGGATCCCAAGCGACGTAGCCTTCGAGGGTCACATCGCCGTCCTGGTACTCCACGACTTTCGTTTGGACGTCAGCAAATCCGTGCCGAGTCGCGATGAATGAGGCAAGAATCATCAGCAAAAAACGCATGGCAGGAGCTCCAGGGGACAAGCGGGATCGACATCAATGTTCAACGGTAACCGACGACCGCGGGTCGCGCAAGCCGGGGTTGGCTTCGCTACAATTGCGTGGCCAACTGGATCGATGCGAATTCCCGTCGCTCTCATGCCATCCCCCAAGGCCTCGCTCGAATGCACCGCGTCCGAATCGTCTTGACCGCTCTATGGCTGCTCGCGTTCAGTTCATCGATCACGTTGGCGCAGCGTGGCGGATCGCCGCTCACCGACAATCAACCGGCCCCGGGCGTCGAATTTGACGGATTGGTGCCGAGTACACGGCTGGCGCTGCTTGAAGGTTTGCCGATTTTACTCAAGCTCAAGTCCGGACTCTTGATTCGCGACGCGTCCCTCGAAACGCTGCAGTTCGATCCGCGGCTGCACGGTTTAAAGTTCGTCAAGTACCGACTCGATACCGGACGTGTCGTGACCGCCAAGGCGGTGGACATTAGCGCCTTGCGCATCGCCCGTGAAAATTATCGACTGCGATACTACCCACCCAACCAACAACTCTATCTTGTGAACCAAGACCTGGCGATGAATGCGGCGGCATCTCGGTTGTCGGAGAAAAACGCCAAACCGATGGAGTTACTGGACGATGACGAGCAAGCCGCGGCGACCGAGGAACATCGTGGTTTTTTGCGAGACGCGATCAAGAAATTGAGTGGTCCGTTCCGCATCGAAGAAACCAAGACGACGCTCATTTTGACCGACGTTTCGCCAGCACTCATTCGGCCGCTGGGCGTGTACGCGGACCAGCTCAACGATCAACTCGCGGAGCTATTCGGCATACCAGTTGGGGATTCGATTTGGCGAGGCAAGGCAATTATCGCCGCGTTCTCGACACCCGCCGGGTTCGCGGAATTTGAAGTGAAGGTATTTGATAATCCCAATCACGGTGGCACGACCGGAGTCCGCTCGGGCGATCAGCGATTTGTGCAAACCATGGTCATCACCGAGATCAACACGGGCGTATTGCGCGGTATCGGGTGGGGGTATAGCCTTGGTTTCGCGCATCGCTTGCATTCGGACTTGAACGACTCGAGCGTTTGGATGCGAATGGGAATCGCAAGTTTGTTGGGATCACTCACCACCAACGACACGCGGCGGTTGCAAAGCCAACGCGTCAGCGTAGCGGACCGATTGAAGCAGCAGCCATCACTCCGCGGTGTGTTGAATGCGACTCGGATTGACCAGGCGCTGTGGCCGATGTGCGGCCAGTTGGTGCACTCCTTGATGGTCAAGGACACGACCGCGATGGGGCAATTGTTTCGCGACTTGAAACTCGGCGTGTCGCTCGATGATGCGTTGGTGCAGAATTTCGGCGTGACGCCTGAGCAATTCGCGGCGCAATTCGGCCAGTCACTTGGTGTGGCCGGAGTCGTTCCCTAAAAACGAGTCGGCTACATGCTCGAGCGCGGCAGACTGAGGAATTCGTTCGGACTCGACGGCTTCTTGGGTTCCGGCGTGGACTGGAACAGCGAGCTGAAGAAGCCTGGCGATTTCGGCTTCGGCGTCGCAGTCTTCGGCGTGCTGGGAAACAGATTGCTGGGGCTGAGCGTTTGCTTGGTCTTGTTCCAACCACTCGCCGTCTTGCGAGAAACGGTTGAAAACACGCTCTCTTCTTTTTTGATGATCCGCGGCGGTTCGGGCTTGCTCAAAAAACCCCACTGCGGCGCCTTGAATTTGGGCACACTCCAGTTTGTCGGATTCATCGCTTCGCCCATCTTGGCAAAAGCACTGGGTTCATCAGCCACGACCGGCGATATTCCCATCATTGAAAAAGCAAACACAATCGTCACCGCCGCAGCGGCAAATGCCAATCGCATCGATCGAGTCCTCATAGAGCAGTTCAGAAACACACTTCCGTTTCTGCGTATCGCACTTTCGAAGGATTCGCCGCAAGAGCGAATGACTAAATCGCCGTGCTACTCTTGAGGACGGGAACGAGCAACGCCATCACGACGGCGAGCACCAGGATGGCCATGATGAGCAGCATCATCGGTTCGAGCAATCGCACGAAGAGGTCAAGCCGGCGGAACGTTCGCTTTTCGAGTGAGTCGGCGATGTCGGGCAGCACGCGATCCAGTGAGTTACTCTCCTCACCGACGCTAATCATCTCGACCACTGAGATCGGAAAGTGCCCGGACGCTCGCAATGGCGATGCGAGACTTTCACCACTGCGGATATTTTCGCTCGCGTTGGCGATCGATTGACTCAGCAGCCGATTGCCCGTCGCACTCCGACTGATCTCCAGCGACTTCAATATCGGAACTCCGTTAGCGAGCAATGTTCCGAGAACGCGACAGAACCGAGCGACGGCCAAGTTCATGAGGATGTCACCGAGCACCGGAATGCGCAGCTTCACACGATCGTAAAGGTCCTTGCCGCGATCGGTTTGCAGTTGAGCACGAGCGAAGAGGAACGCTGCAGCGGCGGCAACGAGTAAAATCCAACCGTAAGATTGCAGAAAGTTGCTGAATGAAAGTAGCGCTTCGGTGATCGCTGGCATTTGATCTTTCTTGCGCAGTCGATCGAACAGCATGTCAAACTTGGGCACAAAGAAGACAACGAGGACCGTGATGACGACGGAGCCGACGCAGAACAGGAACACCGGGTACGCCATCGCGCTGACGGTTTTGCCTTTGAGATCTTCTTGCAATTCCGTGAACACGCCGACGCGTTCGAGCGCGTCCTCGAGAAATCCGCCTTCGGTTCCGGCACGAACCATGTTGACGGCCATGTCGCTGAACACCCCTGGGAATCGCGACATCGCTTGCCCCATCGGCTCGCCCTCTTCGACACGTGACTTGATCTCGCCGAGCACTTCCTTGAGCACGTTGTCCGAGGTCTGTTCGCCGAGCACCGTCAACGATCGTAACATCGGCACGCCACTGCGGAGCAGCGATGCAAGCTGGCCGTAGAACGTGGCCATCGTCTGCGCGTTCACCTTCTTTTTCTTGCTGAAACCGAACAAGCCGTCACTCGACGACTTCGCCGCCGTCACCTTCACGGGGAACAGCGACCGCTCCGAGAGAATACTGGCGACCTCGCGATCCGAGTTGGCTTCGATCGAACCCGAAATGAGTTTGCCGCTCAAGTCGCGGGCGGTGAAGGAAAAGGTGGGCATGGAGGAAGGGGTAAGATGTTGAAAGTAAAAAGTTACGAGTTACAAGTTTCGAGAATCAAACCTTTTAGGACATCCTAACTAGATCGCTTCGCCCTTGGTGACTCGGAGGACCTCTTCGACGCTGGTGTGGCCGGCGATGACTTTGTCCCAGGCGTCCATGCGCAGGGTCCGCATGCCTTCCTTCACGGCCTGGCGACGAATGTCCCAACTGCTCGAACGGGCTTGGGCGAGCGAGCGAATTTCTTCGCTGGACTCCAGCAATTCATAGATCCCCATCCGGCCCGAGTAGCCGAAACCGCGACACTCACGGCAACCGATGGGACGATACAACTTGGCATCGCCGAGTCGATCCATCGGAAAATCTTTGGGGACGTCGGCGGCGGTCGGCACGAACGCTTCTTTGCAGTGCTTGCAGAGTTTACGCAGCAATCGCTGGGCCATGACGGCTTCGACGGTTCCAGCCACGAGGAATGGCTCGACGCCCATGTCGACCATCCGCGTGTAAGCGCCGGCGGCGTCATTGGTGTGCAATGTGCTGAATACGAGGTGACCGGTGAGCGATGCTTGCGTGGCGTTCTCAGCCGTCTCGAGATCGCGAATTTCGCCGATGAGCACGACGTCGGGGTCGTGACGCAGGATACTTCTTAGCGAAGCAGCAAACGTCAATCCGATCTTGGTGTGGACCTGAATTTGATTGATGCCGTCGAGTTGGTACTCGACCGGGTCTTCCGTCGTGATGATCTTGTTTTCGGGGCTATTGATCTGCAACAGTGAACTGTAGAGCGTCGTCGTTTTGCCGCTTCCGGTCGGGCCCGTGACCAGGATAATTCCGTGCGGCAGTTTGATCAGTTCGGAGAACCGCTTGTGGACTTCGGGGTTCATGCCGAGTCCTTGCAAGTCGAACACCATGGATGACTTATCGAGGACCCGCATGACGAGGCCTTCGCCGTGGATCATCGGAATCACGCTGAGCCGAATGTCGACTTCGCGGCCATGAACGCGGAGTTTGATGCGACCGTCTTGGGGCAATCGTTTTTCGGCAATGTTTAATCTCGCCATGATTTTCAAGCGGCTGATGATCGCGGCTTGAAAACGATTGATTTCTGGAGGCACCGGTTGCGATTGCAAAATTCCGTCGATGCGATACCGAATCTTGAGCCCGTCGGATTGTGATTCGATGTGCACGTCACTGGCGCGAGCCTCGACGGCTTCCAGCAAAATTTCGTTCACGAGGCGGACAACCGACGCTTCCTGGGCCATCTCGCTCAGTTCGCTGCCGTCGGATTCGATCGAATCGAGCAACTCGACTTCGTCATCGTCGACTGCCGCCATCAGTCCCTCGACGGTCTCGCTACCGACGCCCAGATGCTTCTTCACCAAGCGTGCGATCTCGGCGCTTTGAGCCACGATCGGAATGATGTTCTTGCCCGTCGCCGCGCTCGCTTCATCGAGTGGGTGCAAGTCAAACGGATCCGCGGT
>JBBSJZ010000051.1:0-18043 GCA_038256795.1 Pirellulales bacterium
GGTTCATCGCAGCAGAAAAAGTGATGTTGCTATGGCCCCAGACTTACATGAATGCGAGCGGGCGGAGTGTTCGCAAAGCATTGGATTTTTATAAGCTCGAGCCAGACGACCTGTTGGTGATCTGTGACGACTTGAATTTGCCATCATCTCGGCTTCGCATTCGGCCTTCGGGTTCGGCGGGAGGCCAGAAGGGATTGGCGGATATCATTCGGGTACTGGGAACCGACGTGTTCGCGAGACTGCGAGTGGGGATTGATCGGCCACTCCCTGGTTGGGAAGTAGTCGATTATGTTCTGGGTCCATTGTCCGGCGACGAGGCAATCGACATGGATAACGCGACATCGAGGGCGGCAACAGCGGTCGTTGATTGGGTCCGTGAAGGGACTCAGTACGTGATGAACCACTACAACGCCGCAAGCTGAGTTCACCGCTCATTTGATTTTGGGCACTACCATACAATTTTGAAGATTGATTCGACGGAGATAAGCGAAGACCGTGGCCAAGAATACCTACGAAGCACTGTTCATTCTCGACAGCAACCATTACGCCCGCGATCCGGGTGGGGTGAGTGGCCAGATTGAGACCATCGTCACGGAAGCCGGCGGCAACGTGCTCGTCAATCGCTTGTGGATGGAGCAAAAGCTCTGTTACCCAATCGACGGGCACCAAAAGGGTACGTATTGGTTGTGTTACTTCGAGATCGAAGCGACCGCACTGACGAAACTCGCTCGCGCTTTCCAATTGAGCGAACCCGTGCTCCGCGAGATGACGCTCAAACTGGATCCACGGTTGGTGGAAGCCATTTTGGCGAACGCTCGCGGTGAATCGATCCGTCCGAGCAGCACCGCCGACGGTGTTGTGGAGACTGACGAAGTGAACGAAGACGAAGAGGAAGTCGCCGAAGTTTAAGTCACGCCCCCGGCGTGGCCTTCGAACTCCTCAGCGAGGACAGCAATCATGGCCAGTTACAACCGCGTCATCTTGATCGGCAATCTGACCCGCGATATCGAGCTGCGGTACACACCCGGCGGGATGGCGGTGACTGAGAACTGCATCGCGGTGAACGACCGGCGTAAGAATGCCACTGGCGAATGGGTTGATGAGGCGACGTTTGTCGACGTGACATTGTTCGGTCGCATCGCCGAGGTCTGTAGCGAGTACCTGAGCAAAGGCTCGCCGATTATGGTCGAAGGCCGGTTGAAGCTCGACCAGTGGGAAAAAGACGGCCAGAAGCGTAGCAAGCTCTACGTGATCGGCGAGAGAATGCAGATGCTCAGCGCCCGTGAGGGTGGTGGCTCAGCCAGCGGCGGTTCAGGCAGTAGCGGCGGCCGGGCTCAACGCCCCGTGCAAGCGGCTTCCGAGAATGATTCCGCTCCAGCCGGCAAGCGAGAAGCCCAGCCGACCGGTAACGGCGGCGGTTACGATGACCCGGATATCCCGTTTTAGACGGTCGACTTTCCGGGCAACATGATTCAATTTAAAATTTCGACACCCTTTAGCGATTCCAATCCGAGCGAACTGTTCTCATGGTGAAGTCAGCCGACCGTATTCGTCAGTCCAAGACACGTGGACGCAACAACAAGCGTCCGTTCAAGCGATTGCCGCTGGGCAAGAACGGCGGAATCCAATTGCTGTTGATTCACAACGTCGAACACCTGGGCAAACAAGGCGACATTGTTGAAGTCAAGCGTGGTTACGCACTCAACTTTTTACTGCCGCAAGGCATGGCGACAATCGCCACCGATCACCATAGCCGGATGGTTGACAAGCACCGCGAGAAGTTGCGTGAACTCGAGCTCGAGAAGCTCAAGGGTTACCATGCCATGGCCGACGAATTGGCCAAGCAATCGATCACCATCGAGGCAAATGCGAACGACGAAGGCCACTTGTATGGTAGCGTCGGACCGCATGAGATCGTCGATGCGTTGAAGGAAGCCGGATTCACGATCGGTCAGGACCAGATTCGTCTGGAAGGGCCGCTCAAAGAACTCGGTCTCTACACGGTGCGAGTGCACTTGCACAGCGAAGTCGATGCCAACCTCAAGGTTTGGGTTGTCCCGACCGCCACCGGCGACGAAATGTCGGCATCTTAGACCAAGGTTTCAGGCAACGGGAATTGGGCACGTCAGGAGCGGCGATGAATTCGCTATCCTGGCGTCTGCCGAGGCCCACCCAGACCTGATCCCTTCCCATGGGGCTGTGGCGGAACTGGCAGACGCGCTAGACTTAGGATCTAGTTCCTCACGGAGTGCAGGTTCGATTCCTGTCAGCCCTATGAGTCGATTGACGACGACAAAAAAATTCTTTCCTGGAGGCGGTTCAATTCATCGAATCGCAACCTCCGCTCACCCCCACGGCTTTGACCGTTAAAGACAGAGAGAAGCATCATGGCAAAAATGGTTTACTACTTCGGCAAGACCAAGACCGAAGGCAAAGGCGCATCCAAGGCGATCCTGGGTGGTAAGGGCGTCAATTTGGCCGAGATGACTTCGATCGGATTGCCCGTCCCTCCCGGGTTCACCATCACTACCGAGTGTTGCGACGGCTACTACAAGTCCGGCAAGAAGCTTCCCGCTGGCTTGATGGATGAAGTCGGCAAAGCCGTCTCGATGCTCGAAAAGGAGCTGAAGAAAAAGTTCGGCGACAACAACGATCCGTTGTTGGTCAGCGTCCGCAGCGGTGCGGCCAAAAGTATGCCGGGGATGATGAACACGATCCTCAACCTCGGGCTCAATGATGCCGCGACCGAAGGTTTGGCCAAGGCTACCAAGAATGATCGTTTCGCCTACGACGCGTACCGTCGTTTGATCAACATGTTTGGCGACGTCGTGATGGGGATGCACCACGAAGCGTTCGAGCATGAGTTCGACATCATCAAAAAGAAGTACAAGGTCACCGAAGACACCGCCGTACCGGCCGAGGGTTTGAAGGAACTTTGCGAAGCTTACAAGAAGGCTTACAAGAAGCACACCAAGGAAGACTTCCCGCAAGATCCGATCAAGCAATTGGAATTGTCGATCCAAGCGGTGTTCGGTTCGTGGATGACGGACCGTGCGATTCGTTATCGCGAGATCGAAAACATTCGCGGACTGCTCGGCACCGCCGTGAACGTCCAGTCGATGGTGTACGGCAACATGGGCGACGACTCGGGCACGGGCGTTGCTTTCACTCGCGATCCGAACACGGGCGAGAACAAGTTTTACGGCGAGTTCCTCGTCAATGCCCAGGGCGAAGACGTCGTTGCCGGTATTCGCACACCCCAGCCCGTTTCGGAAATGCCGAAGTGGAACAAGGCCGTTCATAAAGAGCTTCTCGAGATCAAGAAGACCCTCGAAGACAACTTCAAGGACATGCAGGACATCGAGTTCACGATCGAGCGTGGCACCCTGTACATGTTGCAAACGCGTGACGGCAAGCGAACGGGCCCCGCGGCCGTGAAGATGGCTTGTGACATGGTCAAAGAAAAGTTGATTGACCAAAAGACCGCCATCCTGCGCGTTCCCGCGAGCGACTTGACTCAATTGCTGCTGCCAAGCTTTAAGCCGACGGCTCGTAATGCGGCCGACGTGATTGCACGTGGATTGGCAGCGTCACCCGGAGCGGCCGTCGGTCATCCGGCGTTCACTGCCGCCGAAGCTCGCGAGCGCACCGAAGCGGGCGAAAAGATCATTCTCGTCCGCAAGGACACGAGCCCCGAAGACGTCGACGGCATGAACGCGGCCGTCGGGATTTTGACGAGCACCGGGGGTGCGACCAGTCACGCTGCCGTCGTCGCTCGCGGTTGGGGCAAGTGCTGCATCGCCGGTTGTGGTGAAGTAACCATCGACGAAAAGGGTAAAAAGTTCACGGTCGGCAAGCGTAGCTTTGGCGTCAAGGACCTCATCAGCCTCGACGGAACAACGGGCGAGGTCATGGCCGGAGCCGTGGAAACGCAAGAGCCGAAGTTGTCGGGAGACTTCTCCAAGTTGATGGAGTGGGCCGATGAGTACCGCAAGTTACGGATTCGCACCAACGCCGATTCGCCTGCGGATAGCAAGCGAGCCCGCGAGTTCGGTGCCGAAGGCATCGGACTATGCCGCACCGAGCACATGTTCTTTGATCCTGACCGCATCGTGCACATGCGAGCGATGATCTTGGCCAAGAACGAGCAAGCACGTCGCGACGCGTTGAAGAAGTTGTTGCCGTTCCAGCGCAAGGACTTCGAGGGCATCTTCAAGGCGATGGACGGATTGCCCGTCACCGTTCGCTTACTCGATCCACCGCTGCACGAGTTCTTGCCGCACGACAGCAATGGCCAAAAGCAAATGGCTGAAGAGTTGGGCTTGAAGCCAGCGGACATCAAGGCTCGCGTGGATCAACTGCACGAGAACAACCCAATGCTCGGTCACCGCGGTTGTCGTTTGAGTGTCACGTTCCCGGAAATCCTTGAAATGCAAGTTCAAGCGATCGTCGAGGCTGCGATCACGAGTGCGAAGAAGGGCGTCAAGGCGATGCCAGAAATCATGATCCCGCTCATCGGTACCGCTGCGGAATTGAAGTTACTGCGTGGCCAAGTCGAAGTCGCGATCAAGGAAACGATCGCCGCCAAGAAGTATGAGGGCAAGCTGGACATCTCGATCGGCACGATGATCGAAATTCCGCGAGCGGCGTTGACGGCCGACGAAGTCGCCGAGTACGCCGATTTCTTCAGCTTCGGCACCAACGACTTGACGCAAATGACGTTCGGCTACAGCCGCGACGACATCAATACGTTCTTGCCCGATTACTTGAAGCAAGATCTGTTGCCGTGCGATCCATTCCAGTCGCTCGACACCACGGGTGTCGGCCAGCTGGTCGAGATGGGTGTCGCCAAGGGACGCAGCAAGAAGACAAAATTGAAGGTCGGTATCTGTGGCGAGCACGGTGGCGATCCGGCATCGATTGACTTCTGTCACAAGGCCGGTTTGGACTATGTCAGTTGCAGCCCTTTCCGAGTACCGATTGCCCGCCTCGCCGCCGCCCAAGCGGCACTCAGAAACGCCCCGGCCGGCAAGAAGTAGTTCGGCCTTCGGATCCGTTTCCGCCGGTTTTTAACGTGCCCCCCTCTCCCCACGGTCTTGTGGGGAGAGGGCGAGGATGTGCCGCAAAAGCTTTGGTGTTGACATCAAAAGTCCTGGGCGTGTTTCTATTCCGTTTCTTAGCCTAAAGGGCGGCACAGGCACTGCCGGTGGTGTGAGCCACCGGAGGTAAAACCCTAGCGATCACTAGCCCAGCGGGCGACACAGCCGCATGCCTAGCAACGATGTGTGTCCTCCTCCGGGCTGAGACGCGGGTGTATAGCTTGGCCTGAACCGCTTCACGTTGAAAAGGCGGACGAAAATTGCCACCGGCAGAGATTGTTTCGAGAGCGACCTTTTTGCGGTGGTCGCAAAATCCTCGCGAAAGGGGTGAGGAAGAGGGCGATTCCGGTTTTTGCGGGCATACGAAAAAGGCCGGGCGTGCCTCGACTCGATGCACGCCCGGCCTGTTAGCCGTCCTGACTAATTCTGTGACTCGCGGTTTAGTTCAACTGTGACACCTTAGCTCCGTGCTGGCCACCGCCGGTCGATCCTGACGCGTGCGATATCGATTGAAACATTGCCACGCCTTTAGCCGGTGCATCTTGCTGGGGCATTTCGCGATCCGTGCGAAGGGGTCGGGCGCAGCTTTTCAAACGATCGAAGGACTAAAACAACTCATCACACATCCCTGAAGAGACTTGGTGGTGAGTGCCTATGCGACCAGTCGCAATTCTTGATCACTGCGCTCCAGTACGCCTTCCACGAACTCTTGGAAAATACGGATGTCGAGGGCTGAAGCGGCGCCGCATTCGGGATGGAACTGGGTACCGACGGCGAACCAGTCCATCATTTCGCTTTCGATGGCTTCGATGACGCCATCGGGACAGCGGGCGGTAACGCGGAACCCTGGGGCGACTTCGTCGATGCCCATGTGGTGACGGCTGCTGACGCGAATTTCACCATCTCCGTAGACGCGGCCGACGAGCGAGTCGCTGACCACTTCGAGGGTGTGACGGTGATTGGGATCTTGAGGGTCAAAGTGAGGGACCGAGTTGGGTAGGTCTTCCTTCAAGTCGAGGAACAGATTCCCGCCTTGCTGGACATTGATCAATTGCATGCCGGTGCCGATACCCAGCACTGGCAAACGACGTTCGGCGATCTCGGCCATGAGCAGACGATCGCTGGTTTCACGCATCGGATCCAAGGGGCGGACGCTGGGGTGCATCATGAAGCCATCGTTTCGCGGGTCCAAATCGGCGCCGCCGATCAGGATGAAACCTTGCAATTGATCGAGTAAACCACGGATCGAATCCACGTCACTCATCGGTGGCATGATGACCGGAATCGCTCCCGCAGCGATCACGGACTGGAAATATCCAGCGGCGATGTAACTGTAGGCAGGCATACTGCGAACGGCAGATCGATAGTCTGCGTTCAATCCAATTAAAGGCTTACACGTCATGCGAAAGGTCCTTCTCGTACGTACGAATGGTTAAGGATGCGAATTCGTGCCGCATCATCCAATAGCAGCAATGGGATGAGTTCGTTCTTGCCGATCGGTCGGCTGGCGTCGCCCTGCGTTTTGCAGTGGTGGGCGAGTCGCAAGGCGATCGCGATCAGCGATTTCAATTCCAGACGGGTTGGGAAGGCGACGATTCGCGGTAATACGTTTCGAGCGTGTTGAGGTTCGTGACTCGTCGGCGGCCACAATCGGGACCACTGAGCGATAGCCGAGCTCGGCTCGGTGCTGTAAAAAACACCAGTCGACAACGGTCTTGACGCGAACTTCAGTCTTCCTTTCCATCCTGGAACGGATATCAAACTAGTTTTTGGTAATTGCCGTTGTTGGTTGGGGCGGGACGACGATGTCCCGTCCGCGAACTGCGTGGAAGGTTAGTTTCACTTTCGCTGAGTACAAATCGCATTCAACATATTGCGACATCAGCGACGTGCTATCACTACACACAGTGCTAGCAAAGCATTTTTTTGCTAGCAATGGCGTGGGGCGGTGCTGGGCATTGAGGCATCCGCCGAGCCCCGTTGGACGTCGAAATAATGACCTGGTAACGACTTAAGGCGATTGACTGGTGAAGTTTCAAAACGTGTGCTTGGAAGCGATCGGTGCGACGCTGCCTGAAGAAATCTGGACGAGCGACGCGATCGAGTCGCAGCTGCGGCCGGTCTACGAGCGAATCAAGCTTCCGGAAGGCCGTTTGGAGCTGATGAGCGGCATCACCGAGCGACGCGTTTGGCCGGTCGGCACGCGGCCGAGCGGTCCCAGCATCGAGAGCGGCGAGCGAGCCATCGCGGCGGCTGGGATCGATCGGGATCGCATCGGTTGTTTGATCCATGCCAGCGTTTGTCGTGACTTTCTCGAGCCCGCGACAGCCTCGAAGGTTCACCATGGATTGGGGTTATCACGGGGATGCTGGGTTTACGACGTTTCCAATGCTTGCCTCGGCGTGCTCAACGGTGCGGTGCAGATCGCGGCACTCATCGAAGCGGGGGTCGTTGATGCCGGCTTGGTGGTTGGTACCGAGAACAGTCGCCCGTTGCTCAGCGGAACAATCGCGGCTTTGAACGCGGACCAATCATTGACGAGGAAGTCGATCAAGCCGGCATTCGCATCGCTAACGATCGGCTCGGGTAGCTGTGCTTGGTTGCTCGTGCATCGGCGCCTGAGTCAGGGCGGTTCACCCCTGATAGCGGCGATCGCGGAAGCCCGCACCGAGTTCCATGATTTGTGCATGAGTCACGAGGATACGGCGGGCGCCGAGATGATGCCGCTCATGGATACCGACTCCGAACGACTCATGGCCGAGGGCATTGCGACGGGCGCCGCGGCGTTCGAGAAATTACTCCTTGAGACCTCTTGGGCGCGCCAGAGCATCGACCGCACGATCTGCCACCAAGTGGGCACGCGGCACCGCGAAGCGATGCTCGGCGCGATGAACTTGCCGCTCGATCGTGATAGCGTCACGTTCAACAAACTCGGCAACACCGGCAGCGTCGCATTGCCGTTGTCGCTCGCAGCGGCCGCAGTCCGCGGTGAGTTGCGAGCGGGTCACGCAACCGCGATGCTCGGCATCGGCTCAGGCATCAACAGTGTGATGTTGGCTTGCGATTGGCAAAACACTCGCGTCAATGGGAATCTCGACGGGTTGTGATTCGCGTCGTTACTTGATGGCTGCCGTGAGTCGCTCGATTCTTGATTCGACTTCGTTCAAGCGACCGGCGAGGGCATCATGTTGAGATTTAGCGGCGGCCTCAGCTTGCTGGGCGGCGGTGAGCGTTTGTTCCAAGGCGGGTCGCGTAGCGGCGAGCGCGGTGACTTCGTCGGTTTGTGACTTGATGGTTTGTTGGAGGTTGGCGAGTTGCTGCTCGAGCTCGACTCGCCCGCGGCGTTTCGCGGCCAAGTCGAGGAGTTGCTGGCCGAGGATTTGTTCGGTGTCGGCGACTTGCTGTGGACTTTGAGAACCGAGTCGGCTGGCGATGATCGCATCGTGGGCGTCACGACTTTGGGCGACGAGTTTCGGTAATTCGGCGTCGATGGCTTGCATCTCGGTACCGGTCGTGGAAGCTGCTGCCGTTGCCTGGGCGACTGCGGCGGTCAAGCCGGCGATCTTGGCGTCAAGCTCACCGAGTTGCTGCTGAGCCCCGGCGAGCGATTGCACGGCGGTCGTCCAAACGGTCTCGAGGGGTGAGAGCTCAGTTCGCACGCTGACGAGCGTTGCTTGAGTCTTTTCCAAGCGAATTTGAACAGGCTCTGGGTTCGCCGCCAGCGGCGTTTTCTTGGTCGGATCATCGACGAGCGTCATCAACACGGCGCCATTCCAATCACCGGCGATCACGCGAGATCCGTCGTGAGAGATGGCGCTTTCGAGCACCACTTCGCCCATCGGCTCGAACTCTTTCACCAAATTACCGGACGCATCCCAAAGCTTGACGCGGCGGTCTTTCCCGGCGGTCACCAATCGGCCGGTGTGATCGAAATTGACATCCATCACACCCCCGCCGTGAGCCGTGATGGTCTTGATTGCCGCGCCGCTGTTGACGTCCCACATTTTGACGGTGCCGTCATCACTGGCGCTGGCCATCACATTCGAGTCGTCACGCCAAGCGATGGCGTTGATGGCACCTTTGTGCTCGGTGAGATCCAAGTACAAACGTCCGGTCTCAGCTTCCCAAACGCACAAGCCGGCTGAACGATCGCCCGAGGCCACCAGCACCCCATCGGGGCTGTAGGCGACCGCGTAGATCCAATCGGTGTGTTTTTTGAGGTCGTAGAGCAGACTTCCGTCGGCTGCGTCATAGATCCGCAGCATTCGTTTCGGGCCACCCAGAGCGATCCGTGACAGCGATTCGTTCGCATCGCCGCCAAAGACGGTGTCGAGTTCATCGCCGACGGAAGCGACGCGTTCGCCCGTTTTGATGTCGAAAACGGCGACGAGTCCTTTCGCGGCATGCTCGCCACCACCGACGATCAGGTACGCCCCATCGCGACTGAATCTCAGCGATTGAGCGATGCCGTCGGGGAATGGGATAATGCCGAGCAACTCAGCGGTCTCGGTATGGTAGACCGAGATTTGCAATTGACCCCCGATGGCGACGAGCGGTGCCCAGGGGCTAGTGGCGATCGCACTTATCGCGGCGGACCGCTGGGTGAGCACGGGGACGGCTTGCGGCAATGACACCGGCATCGCAGCGGGACCTTCGGGTTTACCGCCCGATGTGGACGCCATCGCCAATGCGTTCTTCTTCTTTGTTTTGACTTTTGAGCCCGAGTTTTCCGGCATCCCCTGTTCGATCCAGGTGCGAATCAGCGCGAGTTGATCTTCGGGCAATTTATCTTGATTAGGTGGCATCACTGGGGTGTCGGCGTGGGACACGAGTTGCCACAATCGACTGCCATCCGCGTCACCTTCATAGACGATTTCGCCACTACCGCCGCCTTCGATGACGGCACCGAAGGTATCCAGCGCGAGGCCGCCTTTTTGTTCACTCTGCTGGTGGCACGAGACACAGTGCTGGCGAAAGATCGGCTTGATGTGATCCTCGAACGTCGTCCGAGGCACGTCGGTCGTCTTCGCGTCGTCGGCCGAGAGCGGCGATACGGCAAGTGCGAGTGCGAGTGCGGTAATGAATTGTTTTCGGAACATTGGAATTGCCGTAGCGAAAGTCACAAAAGTTTCGGTGGGTCGTTGATTGGCGAAAGTCTCTGCGACCTAAGCTCGGAGTTTGCCTCGTTGGCGATCCAAGCCTAGGCCCCTCTCCCATACCCTTTCCCCATCGAGGCGATGGGGGAGAGGGACTTTGATCGCTTAATGGTTGAAGACGAATTCGCGACTGTTGAGGATGGCCCAATAAATATCCTCGAGTGCGGGGATTGGGCTGCCTTCCGCGGGGATTTTGGCGAGTAACTCTTGCCGCTCGGTTTCGGTGGCGCCGCGTGATAGGCAACGCACGTAGATGCGATCGATCACTTGTTCGGGCGTGAGCTTGTCCGTATCGAGCCACTTCGGGAGCGTTTTGCCGCGCTGGATCTTGTTATGAACGGCATCGCCGTTGAGCAGGTGCAAGGCTTGAGAAAGCGACGGGTCCGTGGTCGCTTCGCAATCACAAACGGTGTTGCGAGTCGAACGCCCAAACGTCGTCAAGAAGTACGTTGATGTGCTGCCATCCGCGATTTGCACGGCGCGGGCGCCGATCGGCAGCCCACGGAACTTATCGGGCGATTCGGTCACGCCGGAAACACAGTCGAGCAAACTCTCAGCCGGGATGCGGCGAATCAATGCGTGGGAGTAATTGCGCTCGTCGCCGGCGTTATTGTCATTGGTCTGGCTACTACGTTGGTACGCTTCGCTATTACAGATATCGCGAACCAAGCGGCGGAAGTCAAATTCATATTCGACGAGTTTCGTGCCGAGCGTTTGGAATAACTCTGGATTGCTGGCCGGATTACTAATGCGAATATCATCGACTTGGTTCACCAACCCGACGCCCATGAAGTGGGCCCAAACACGGTTGGCGATCGATGGAGCAAAGTAGGGGTTGTCGCCGCTGGTTAGCCAATCCGCGAGCACTTGACGACGATCCTCGCCCTCGGTCGGGGGCGCTTCGCCGCCGAGGAATTTGGGCGCGACGTCTTGGCCACCGACGGGATGCTTGACTTCACCACTAAATCGGTTGTAGATGATTTGCTCGCGGTAATCCTCCGCTTGCTTGCGACCGACTTGGCTGAAGAAAGCTGCGAACCCGTAGTAGTCATCCATCGTCCAGCGATCGAACGGGTGGTTATGACACTGGGCGCATTGGGTCCGAATCCCCATGAACACCTGGGCCACGTTCTCGCTCGTTTTCAGCGTATCACGTTCGATTTCATAGAAGTTCGTTCCGGGTGTGCCGAAGGTGCCCCCGCTGCTGGTGAGCAGGTCACGCACCATTTCGTTGATCGGCACGTTGCGCGCGAACTTGTCGGTCAGCCACGTGGCGTACAAGAACGCAGACTTGTAGCTGACTTGGTTGCTGCTCTTGATCATCAATAGTTGAGCAAATTTCATCGCCCAAATTTCGCTGAACTCTTTTCGCTCGAGCAGTCGGTCGACCAAAGCGGCGCGTTTATCCGCTGCGACGTCGTTGAGAAACAGATTGTATTCCTCTTCGCTGGGCAATTGGCCCGTGACGTCGATGGTGACGCGACGAAGGAACTCCTGGTCCGTGCATTGACCGCTCGGATTGAGCCGCAGTTGTTGCAATTTCTTACCGACGAGTTCGTCGATGTAGTTTCCTGTGATGGGGTCCGGTGTGTACTTCAACTCGGTCGGCAAAGCGAGTACTTGGCTGCCGACGGTCTCGGTCACAAATCTCGCGGTGACGAACGCTTCGCCGCGGTTACCGGCGGTAACAATCCCTACATTGTCGACCTCGGCGGTCGAAGCGTTGTTGGTCGCAAACGCCGCCAAGCGAGTGACGTCGCGCGTGCTGCCGTCGCTGTAGGTGGCCACCGCCACAAACCGCTGGGTCGCGCCTTCGCCTTCGATCACCGCTTGAGGCGGATACAAGTTCAATCCCGTAACCGTTGGCGGCTTGGCGTCATCGGCGTCGATCTGGGCACCGTTTTCGAGCCACTCCAGAGCGGTCGCGTAGTAATCCGAATCGGTATCGAACAACTTGCCACCGCTGTGGGGTACTGCACCGATCGACTTTTTGAGAAACAAACTTTCGGCGGGCACGGCTAGGTTGATACGCCGAACGCCGATTTCGCGGGTGATGCGTTGGTAATCGCCGATGGGATCAAACCCGAACAAGCTCATTCGGAATCCGTCTTTGCCGCGCGCCGCGCCGTGGCACGACCCGGTGTTGCAACCGGATCGCGTGAGCACGGGCATCACGTCTTTCACGAAGCTTATCGCGGGGCGATTTGCGGCGCCGGCGACTTCGATCGGGATCCGCACCTCGGTGCCTGCGTAGACGCCGACGAGCTCGGTTTGTCCGTCAGCGACGGGTACTAATTTCCAACCTTCGCGGCGGGCGATGGACTCGTCCGCAATGGACCAATCCATGCGCTCGGTTGCGTCTTCGGTGATGCCATCATCTCGCAACATCACAGCGACGAACGTTTGAAAGTCGCGGGCTGAGTTGAGCTTTACCGTGGGCGGATAGACGGTCAAGCTGGGCGGCTTTGGCGGGCTCGTGGATCGGATCGCGGACTCGGGCGTCACACCATGGGCGACACCGGCGAGCATCGCCAATAGTGCGACTCCCACGAACCCACTCGTTGTCATCAGCCGATCAATTAGTTTCTGGCAGCTCATTGCTGTTCACTCGCTTTCATTTGGCGAAGTTGTTCCAAACGGCTCAGCGGCTTGGGCGGAGCCGGAGGTTCCGGTTTTGTTTCGACGGCCGCGGCCGCGGGTGCGGCGGGAGCGTCAACCTTGGGTGGCAACGGCTTGTCAACACGAATCTCGCCGCCGCCGGTGGTTTGAAAAATCGTTTCACCATTGACGTGAACGCGTGAGACACACACAAGTGTCTTGTGCAGTCCCTCCTTGGCGTCGGCCGCAATCGTGATCGGGAATGTTACCGAGGTCGCATCGGGTGCGATTTTCTGGACGGCTGCGGAGCTCGTGACCCCCTTGGGAAGTCCCACCAATTCGACCTCAGCATCGCCCGCATATTCACGCAGCACTTCCATCGGAATCGCGATTGAAGTTTCCATGCCGAGTTCGCCAGCGGCTTTGGGGAACTCGTACTTGAAGATCCGATCTTGGATGTCGAGCATGATCGGCGGCGTAGCAATTTCTGCGGGACCGTTCCCCGAGTCGTAGCCAGCGATCAAGATCAATGGCCAAGTTTCAACGGGCGCGCCACCGTTAGCGGTGATGGGGATCGTGACTTCGGTGTTGTCTTTGTCGATGCGGCGGCTGTTGTTAATGCCGATACCCGGAGGGTTGTACAGCGCGGTCAGCGTGACGGGAGCGACGAATCCTTCGCCACGAACAATCCGCACAACAAGATCCTTACTGCCATCGCGAACGATGGGTGTGTTGGGTTGCACCAATTCGATCGTGAATGGGGCGGGGTCGGTGACGGCGATGGGGGCACGAGCGGTCTTGTACGACCACATGTGCCGTCGGTTTTGGCCGAGCACCAAAGCATGCTTCTGGTTGAACACACTCGCGAACGTTAGCGGTGTCTCGCCTGCGGCCGTCAACGTCATCAAGCTCGCTGCGTGCGGCGCGTCCGCGGTCGCCGTGAACAGGACGGGAATCTCGTTGCGACCATCGGGCATCGGGTACGCGGTCGCGGTCACCCCGGGTGGTAATCCATCGAGGTTGACATTGAACTTGCCGCCGTAGTCGCCGCGAGCTGAGAGTGCGACAAGCGCACCCGACCCGCCTTGGGGGACCTTCGTGACGAAGGCTTCATCGCGGCGGAGTTCTTTCAAACTCAGCGTCACCGTCGGCGACATTGCGGTCACTTCGATGCGGTAGTCGTAGATCGGTCCACCACCTCGCAAGTGATCGTAGATGCGGACGACGTGCTTGCCGTCCGCTGGCGCCGCAAACTCGATCATCGGATCCATTGTGCCACTGACGTCGTCACCGGACTGGATCGTTTTGCCGTCCGGTCCAAAGACATTGAGGACCGCATCGAGGGGCGATCGCAAGACTTCACGCGAGTAAACCTGGACACGGTACTTGGTGCCTTGTTTGGCATCGAAGCCAAAGCAATCGTAATCATTATCCGCTTGCAGCACGCCACAAAACGCCGCTGGCACCGCGTAAGTTTCCGGCTTGCGATAGTCATCGTTGGGTTCCGTCTCCATCACGACGGGCAACTCGTTGACGCGAATCCAATTGGGCGAGGGGCTGATGCCGGCATCGGTTTTCGTCGTCAGACCCCATTGTTCGTGAGGTTCACCCGGCAACTGGATAGTGGCTTCGCTCGTCGAACCGTCCACGGAGATGACTTGTGCTTTCAGCTCGGAACCGGGAGTTCCTCCACCGGGGATGATGGCGATGGGACGGGGAAAATTACCGACGTGCAATCGATAGCCGCAAATCGGATTGCCGCTGAACGCGCTATCGCGGATGAGAACGGTGTAATCACCGTCTTCGGGGGCGACGAAAGTGCATAAGCCGTCTTGCTGCAACAGCGGCGAATCGTCGCTGGAAGCGATCTCGAAGCGACCATCATTGAGGATCGCAATGTACGGATCAAGAATATTCTGGTTATTGAGCGAGAAAGCGAGTCGGATGCCTTCGACTTCGACGTTGAGTGTTTGATCTTTTTTCAACGAGACACGAAAATGATCCGCGTCTTCGTTGGTGATAACACCTTCGATCGTGCAGTTCATTTCGATCGATTGGGCGGCGTCAAAGTCATCATTCGGTTCGGTCTCGTTGACGATCGGCATTGAACCGACGCCGAGCAGCCTCAGATTTGCAATCCCGCTCTTGGTGACCAACTGCAACGGATACAAGCCCGGTGCGAGTTCGCCATCCGTCTTGAGCTTGACTTCGACTTTGTTGTTATCGACCGGCGTCACCGAGATGACTTCGACGCCGGGCAGTGGACAGAGCACTTGATGGGCATCTTGCAAGCGTTGACCGACGAACGTCACCGTCGCCTCTTCACCACGCACGACCCCGAGCGGTTGCAACCGATCGACGACCGGAAGCGCCGCGATGCACTCGCCGTTGATGGATACCCAACCGGCGAAAATCGCTAACACGCGAACAATGAATCGAAAACTGTTCATGCAACTGCCTTCATGGGGTATCTATCATATTCGTGGTCCGGATCGAAGCTCCGGGAAAACCCGAAATTCGTGCTTCGGGTGCGAGTCTCTGGAACTGACTCGCCAATAATCCTCGTTTCCGGCCTACACCGCTAAACAATCAAGTCAGTGAGAACTTTGCCACCGTCAACGATTTCGATGGGTCGATCGCCGGGCGCCATCAGTTCTTTGTCGGCGACGATGCCGAGCAGGTGGTACATGGTTGTCGCCAGATCTTCGGGGGAGACCGGTTTGTCGTCCGGCTCGGACGCCGTGGCATCCGACGCACCGTACACTTGACCGGGTTTAATACCGCCGCCGGCGAGCATGATGCTGAACACCTTGGGCCAGTGATCGCGACCGGCGTCGGGATTGACCTTGGGAGTGCGGCCGAACTCACTGCTCACCATCACCAGCGTCTCATCGAGTAGCCCACGTTCGGACAAATCGTCGAGCAGTGCGGAGAGGGCAATGTCGAGTGGCGGCATCGAGCTACGGAATCCGGCCGTGATGTTGGTGTGCATGTCCCAACCACCATAGGTCAAGGTCACCAACCGCGAGCCAGCTTCGACCAAGCGCCGTGCCATCAGCAGTCGTTGGCCGGCTTCATTGCGACCATAGCGATCACGGAGCTTGTCGTCTTCCTTGGAGATATCAAACGCCTCACGCGCGGCCGGCGTATCGAGCAAATCGTAAGCGCGTTCGTAAAACGTATTCATCGCACTGACTTTGTCGCTGCTCGTCGCGGACGTGAAGTTGCGATTGATCGCTTCGAGGGCCGCTTTGCGGCGGACGAAACGCTCGGCGTCCACACCGCCGGCGAGGTCCAAATCGCGAACCTTGAAATCAGCCCGCGTCGGGTCCGAGCCCAGTGCGAAGGGACCGAAACTGCTCGGCAAGTATCCGGTGCCGGCGAACTCGTTGGGGACGTTAGGGATGCACACGTACGGAGGCAAATTGTTGCGAGGCCCATACTCGTGACTGATCACGCTACCGAAACTCGGGTACTGCAGCGCTGGGCTAGGCTTGTACCCGGTGAACATGTTGTGCGTGCCACGCTCGTGAGCCGCTTCGCCGTGGGTCATCGAACGGATGATCGTGAATTTATCGGCGCGCTTTGCCAACTCAGGCACCGTCTCGCAAAACTCTTCACCCGTGTTCGTCTTGATCGGCCGCAACTCACCACGGTACTCAAGCGGGCTGTAGGGCTTCGGGTCAAACGATTCCTGCTGGGCCAAACCACCGGGCAGAAACACGTGGATGATGCTCTTGGCCTTGGCTTCGATGAACCCGTAATCTTTTTGCTCGGCAAGGGATCGCCGCATCAAGAACTCTGGCAACGTAAGACCGAGGCCACCGCAGGCGCCGGCAGCGAGAAAACCTCGTCGGCTAAATGGACTTCCAAAGCATCGCATGATGGCGGACTCCCGTACGGGTCAAGAAAGGTGAGGTGGCAAGATTCGTCTCAAGGCTGCGACAACCGATATCGGCTTTTCGCAATCCCTCGTAAAATCGCATGGGTGGTGTGGGAAAGTCTCAGTCGCCGAGTGGTACAACGACGAGACATGCAGTTGGCGGGGGCGACGTGGGTGTCCGGCGCGGTGAACGTAGGCAGGATTCACAACGATCAAGAGTCTAGGCCGTTGCGAACTGACTCCCATCATAACGGGTGATTGGCGGTCCGTCAAACAACCTTAGTTCGTGGCTCAGGCGTGGCGGCTGAAGGCTGGACGCCAGCATGCCCGGACTCAACCGGGAATGAAGTCGTCACTGGCGGTCAGCGACTGGGCAAAAAGCTTCAAGAGCTCGGCAATCTGGTCCAAATCGTCGAGCGACACGGTTTCGACGGCCGAGTGCATGTAGCGGTTCGGGACCGCCACCAATGCCGTAGCCACGCCACCGCCGTGGATTTGCAGCACATTGGCATCATTCGAGGTCGCTCGGCCGACGGCAGCAAGCTGGTACGGGATCCCATGTTTTTCGGCCAAATCGATCAATCGGGCCGCCACTTTGGGGTTAATGTTCGGGCCGCGGAAGATCACCGGTCCGCCGCCAAGTCGGATATCGCCCTGTTGCTGCTTGTCGATCGTGGGACAGTCCGAAGCGTGAGTGACGTCGACAGCGATGGCGACGTCGGGGTTGATACTACCGGCCGCTGTTTTGGCTCCGCGCAGACCAATTTCCTCCTGGACCGTGGCCACACTGTGCAGACGGCACTGCAACGGGTCAGCATCGATCGCGACTCGCCTCAATGCTTCCATCACGGTCCACATGCCTGATTTATTGTCCATGCCGGGTGCACTCGCGAAACTGCCCAGCAGCGGTCGAAACTGCAATTGCAGGGTCACGGGATCGCCGATGCGCACATATTTGCGGGCCTCAGCTTGGTCTTTCGCCCCAATATCTAGCCACATTTGTTCGAACTGGACCACTTGGTCACGCTCTTTCGCGCTCAGTAAATGAATCGGCTTGCGGCTGATCACGGCTGCGACGGGGCCCTGGGCAGTCCAAATCGTCATCGATTGCCCGATCAACTGCTGGGGATCCCAGCCGCCGATGGTTTGCGCGTACACGAAACCCAGTTCGTCGATGTACGAAACCAGCATCCCGATTTGGTCACAATGGCCGGCGTACATCAAACGGGGACCGTCGGGGTTTCCCAGCACCGCGACAAGATTCCCGTGCACATCGACGCGGGTCTCGGCGGCGTACGCCCCGATGA